>CAMCFL010000078.1 GCA_945873715.1 Akkermansia muciniphila | reverse complement strand
CCGCGAAAAGGCGGCTGATCTTTGGAAAGCTCCCACGTTCAGGATCGTTCACCGGAGGGTGACTCGGTTCAAAATCCAAAACCCTGCAATTCTTCGCGTCTTCGCGTCTTCGCGTGAGGATTCCGGCTCACCTCGTCTGCATCGTTCCGCCTGAGGGCAGGCGGCCTACATCCATGACCAACTCAAGATGCGCCCTCCGAAGGGCGTCGAACTTCTCCCTTTCCCGCACCTGCCACGCCTCCATGCTCACGCTCCATGCGGCTTTGTGCGTGGATCATTCTGGCAATGGCGTCGTTCCGACTTCTCGGTGCCGAGTGGCAGCCGCTGTTCGACGGCAAATCCCTCAACGGTTGGACGATCACTCCCTTCGCCGGTCACGGTGAGATCGAGGCTCGCGATGGCGTGCTGGTCCTGAACCAGGGAATCCTCACCGGCATCCATCGGACCAACCCACCGGCCCGGATGGACTATGAGGTTTCGCTGGAGGCGCGTCGGGTGCTCGGGAGCGATTTCTTCTGCGGGCTCACCTTCCCGGTGCGCGACTCCTACGCCTCCCTGATCGTCGGGGGTTGGGGGGGTGCCGTGGTGGGGATCTCCTCCCTCGACGACCAGGATGCCTCCCAGAACGAGACGACCCAGTATCGCGCCTTCCAGAAGGATCGTTGGTACACCCTCCGTCTCGCCGTCACCGCCACCCACCTGTCGGTCTGGATCGATGACGACCGGGTGATCCACGTCGCCACTGCCGGAAAGAAGATCGCGCTGCGCACGGGCGAGATCGAAATGAGCGCGCCCTTCGGCCTTGCCACCTGGAGTACGACCGCCGAGTACCGCAACCTTCGATGGCGTCCGCTGGGCGACGCGCCGAAGCCCGCCTCCAGCGGCATGGTGTTGCCCGATCGTTTCGCCCTCGCCGCCGATCGCATCACGGCCAAGGCCACCAACTCGAATCGCGCCTGGGATCGTCTGGCCGAGATGTGCGACCGCTTCGGACCTCGCCAGGCCGGCAGCACCAATCTGGAAGTCGCCATCGATTGGATCCTCGACCAGATGCGTGCCGACGGCCTCGATGCGGTGCGGGGCGAACCGGTCGCCGTCACCCATTGGGTGCGCGGAAGGGAATCCCTTGAACTGGTCGAACCCGGGAACGAAGCCCTGCCCATGCTCGGTCTCGGCGGGTCCATCGGCACCCCGCCGGAGGGCATCACCGGCCGGGTCCTGGTAGTGACCCATTTCCAGGAACTCACCGCCCGGGCGGAGGAAGCCCGGGGCCGGATCGTGGTCTTCAACGCCCCGTTCAACGGGTACGGCGACACCGTCCGCTATCGCTGGGCCGGAGCCATCGCCGCCGCCCGGGTCGGAGCCATCGCCTCGCTCGTCCGGGCCGTGGGCGACTTCGGCCTGCGCACCCCGCACACCGGCGCGATGAGCTACGACGCCCAGGTGCCGCGGATTCCCCACGCCAGTATTTCCGCCGAGGACGCCGGTCGCCTCCTGCGATGGCAACAACGGGGGGTTTCCCCGGTCGTCCGTCTGAAGATGGAGGCGAAGTCCCTTCCGCCGGCCCCGTCCCGCAATGTCATCGGCGAGATCCGTGGCACCACCTCCCCGCACGAGATCATCGTCATCGGGGGTCACATCGATTCCTGGGACGTCGGTCGGGGAGCCCTGGACGACGGTGGTGGTTGCATTGCGGCCTGGGAAGCCCTGCGGATCCTGCGTGAGCTCGGCCTGAAGCCGCGGCGGACGATCCGGTGCGTTCTCTGGACCGACGAGGAGAACGGCGGCAGCGGTGCCAAGGGCTATCGTGATGCCCACCTCGGTGAATTGAACCAGCACGTCCTCGCCGTCGAGAGCGACAATGGAGCCTTCGATCCGACCGGCTTTGGCTTCACCGGAAGCGACGAAGGAATGTCGATCCTCCGCGCCATCGGCGGCCTCACCGGACCGCGCCTCGGTGCCGCGAAGATTTCCGCCGGCGGCTCCGACGCCGACACCGCACCCCTGCTCGAACGGGGCGTGCCGGTCGCCTCCCTGCGGGTGAAGGGCGAACGTTACTTCTGGTATCACCACACCGAGGCGGACACGCCCGAGAAGGTCGATCCGGATGCCCTCAACCGGTGCGCCGCAGCCCTGGCCATCCTCGCCTTCACCGTGGCGGATCTCGACGAGACGTTGCCGAGGTGAGGGCGAAGTTCTCAGTTCCCAGATGCCAGTTCCCAGATGCAGCAGAGCTCTGGCGACTGGGAACTGGGATCTTCCAACTCTCCAAGGAGGGCTGGAGTCCGCAAGACCGACCCTTCATGGTCCGGCGACCACATGAAAACGACCTTGGTTGTCTGGGCGTCGGTCGCCCTGACGGGTTCACTGCTTCAGGCGGCCGAGCAGCGGGTTTCCCTGCGGCTCATGGCGGACGGACTGGTCTCACCCCTCAGCTTGAATGCGCTGCCGGACGGGCGGGCCCTGGTCGCGGATCAGGTGGGCGTGGTCCGACTGATGAAGAAGGGGGGAGGCCTGGAGGACGGGGAGGTGCTCAACCTCGCTTCGAAACGGTCCAAGCTGAACCTGAACTCCTTTGATGAACGCGGGCTGCTCTGTCTCGCCCTGCACCCGCAGTTCGCTTCCAACCGGCGCCTTTTCGTCTCTTATACCGCTCCCCGGCGTGAGGGTGCCCCCGCCGACTTCGACTGCACGCTGCGTATCTCCGAGTTCAAGGCTGGCCCCGACGGTTCCCTCAAGATCGATCCTGCCTCCGAACGGATCGTGCTCGAGGTCGACAAACCCTACTTCAACCACAACGGCGGACGCATCGCCTTCGCTCCGGACGGCAAGCTCTTCATCTCCGTGGGTGACGGCGGCGGACCCAAGGGATGCGACCTTGGCAATGGCCACGCGCCCGAAGGCAACGGCCAGAACCTTCGGACCCACCTCGCCAAGATCCTGCGCATCGATGTCGATGGCACCGCGGGCACCCAGGCCTATCGGGTTCCCACCGACAACCCCTTCGCCGATGGCAAGGAGGCCCTTCCGGAGATCTGGGCGTACGGCGTGCGCAATCCCTGGAGCATGACCTTCGATCGCGGCGGCAGTCGGGACCTGTACGTGGCAGATATCGGTCAGATGCGCTGGGAAGAGGTCGACATCATCCGCAAGGGCGGCAACTACGGCTGGCCCCTGCGCGAGGGCTTTGAAGGATTCAACCGCGAACATCCCGAGCAGGCACCCGCTGGTCGGCCCGAGAAGGGACTGCGTGGAGAACCCCTGATCGACCCGATCATTAGCTACAAGAACCCCAGCGGCTTCCGCAAGGATCCCGAGGCCCTCGGCATCAGCATCACCGGGGGTTACGTCTATCGCGGCAAGGCCTTCAAGGATCTCCAGGGCGACTACGTCTTCGGCGACTGGTCGGGCGCGCAGGGCACTCCTCAGGGCCGGATGTTCGTCGCCCGCCGCGCGGCGGATGGCAAAGCCCCGTGGCGCATCGACACTGTCCGCGTGAATGGACCCGGCAAGCTGTTCGGTTGCGTCTGCGCCTTCGGCGAGGACAACGATGGCGAACTGTACGTCCTCACCAACGGTTCCACCGGCCTGACGCCCGGTCGCGGAAAGGTCTGGCGCATCGAACCGGACAACACCCCCACGGCCGTCGGGCCGTAGGCTGGGGTGAGACCAGACGGATCCGTCTGATCAGACTGATCGGACTGATCCCCGGCGAACCTCAACGGACCGCCTGGAAGCGGGTGGTCACGCCGCTGCCGCCGGCCACCACCACCAACCGATCATTGGCGGAGAGGTGGGTGAGGATCTTGAAGATCTGCTCGGCGGCGTCCGGTGCCCCCAGGGCGACCGCCAGTTCTTCGGCGGTGCAGGGCGCAGGGACCTGCCGGGTCAAACACTCCACCGCGCGATGCTGGAGGGAGAGGACACCCGCCGCCGCCTTCTTGCCGGCCTCGACGCCGGGTTGATGGTAGGCGTTGATCCGGACCAGGAAGGCGTAGAGCCCGACCGCCCGTTCGAAGAGGGCGATCAACGTGCCCACCGTCCCGGCATTCACCTCGCGCACGGTCAGCGTGATGCTCTGGCGTCCCTTCTCATACAGGGCGTCGCGGGTGCCGAGGAAGAACCCCGAGAGATAGTCCCCACTGGTGACGCCCGGCTCGACTTCGATCCCCGGCGACGGGCGATCGCGCAGCACCTCGATGAATACCGCGAAGAAGTTCAGCACGCCCTCGCGCAACTGCTGGACGTAGGCGTGTTGATCCGTGGATCCCTTGTTTCCGTAGACGGCCAGGCCCTGATTCACCACCCGCCCGTCGAGGTCGAGTTCCTTGCCCAGCGATTCCATCACGAGTTGCTGAAGGTAACGGGAGAACAGCTCCAGACGGTCCTTGTAGGGCAACACCACCATGTCGCGGGAACCACGGCCGTCGCCCAGGAAGTACCAGGCCAGTGCCAGTTGCGCCGCCGGGTTCGCCCGAGGATCGGCGACCCGGGTCACCTCGTCGCAGGCACGCGCCCCGGCCAGCATCCCGTCGATGTCGAATCCCTGGAGCGCTGCCGGCAACAACCCGACTGCACTGGTCTCACTCGTCCGGCCTCCGACCCAATCCCACATCGGGAACCGCCGGAGCCAGGCTTCCCTGATGGCGAGTTGGTCGAGGTTGCTGCCCTCGCCGGTGACGGCCACGGCATGCCTGGCAAAGCTCAATCCGGCACGGCCGTAGGCGGCTGCCGCCTCCAGCATTCCGTTGCGGGTCTCCGGGGTGCCACCGGACTTCGAGATCACCACGCAGAGCGTCCGCTCCAGTCGTCCTTCCAGCCGACCAAGCACCCGGTCGATCCCATCGGGATCCGTGTTGTCGAAGAAATGCGGGGTCATGCGATCCCCCTTCGCCTGACCGAGGGCATTGGCGACGAACTGGGGACCGAGCGCGCTCCCGCCGATGCCGATCACCAGAAGTTCGGAGAAGTTTCCACCCTGACCGGCGACACGGCCGGCGTGGACATCCGCCGCAAAGGCCTTCACGGCGGCGACGGTCTGTTCGATCTCCGTCCGGATCTCCGGCGTGGGTGCCAGTGCTGCGTTGCGCAGCCAGTAGTGTCCCACCATCCGCTTCTCGTCCGGATTGGCCAGGGTACCCTTCTCCAGCGCTGCCATCGCTTCAAATGCCTTCTTCATGGGTGCCTCCATCGTCGCGATGAAGCCCTCTGGAAAATCCACCCGGCTCAGGTCCAGCGCCAGCCCTGTCGCCGGAAACTCCGTGTAGGTCTGTTGAAAACGCGCCCAGAGCGAACTCTTTGAAAGTGACATAGGATCTTCGAATCCCGGCGACTGCCGAGGAAGCCACCTTAGCGATCGATGCCCGCGCTTCCAATCACGGATCCGTCACCCGCGGGCCGACGCGGTCCCGACGGGGCGGAAGGAAGATTTCAGGTTCAAGCTTCAAGCCGTCGTGGATTCCGCGAAAGCCAGGCTCGGGAGCGGACATCCCGCAGGTGCATCTTGGTCCGGTCGGAAGGCCTCATCCACCCCGGGCGGACGACCACGCTTTGCAAAGTGTGGTCGCCCCCCTGCCCCCACGCCGGCGCGACCGGCAGCTTGCGGGCCCAGATCGATGCAGTACCGGCGGGCCGCCGGATCCCCCCTTTGCCCTCCGCCCATCCGCGCCCTACTCCGATCGCGGCTGCCCCAACTCCCGGTCGAGCACCTCATACGCCCGCTGGCGTTGTTCCGGGGGAAAGCGATGCGGGCTGTCCGGATGCAGGACCTCCGGTGGTACCGGACGCTTGCCGTCCTGCGCGGGTGCCGATTCCCAGAGTGGCCGCACTGCCTTCACCACGCGATCCACGCTTTGCCAACGGAAGTTCGAATCCCCCTTCGGCGCGTTGATCAGGACGGCGCGTGGTGCGATGGCACCCAGCACGTCGGTGAAATCGAAGGGCAACTCCGCCAGACGGCCCCGGTAGGCGGCGAGTCGCGGCATGTAACGCAGCTGGCACCAGCCGCGTTCCTCGGCCCACACCGCCGGATTGCCATCGTAGTAATCGCGGAAGGAATCGAAACCGCAGCTCGTGATCACCACCCGGATGCGGGCGTCAAATGCCGCGGTGAACAACCCGTTGTGCCCCCCCAGCGAATGGCCGATCGACCCGAATCCGTTGGTCGCAACAAACGGCAGCGCCGAAAGCAGGTCGAGGCCACGCGAATGGTTCCAGATCGCCAGCATGGTTCCGCTGGCGAATCCCAGGCCGCGCACGTCCGGGGAGTAGTCGGCCAGCATCGGATAAGCCGGTGCGAGCACGACGTACCCGCGCTTCGCCAGTTCCACGCCGTATTCGTCGTCGGGCGACGCCCCCAATCCCACGACCACCTTGCGTCCGGCGGCGTGCGTCTGGTGCAAGCCGAGCACGGCCGGATGCCTTTTGCCGTCGGTGCGCGCGGCTTCCGGAAAAAGGAGATACGCAGGAACCCGCGCTCCGGGCTGGCTCTCGTAGGTCAGGTCCTGGAGGACCAGACCGTCGCGTCGGCTCTCCGAGATCACCTGCACGTTCAATGGGCTCCGTTCCCGGCTCGGGAAAGGTCCCATGATGGATTCCATGGCACGCACGGACTCCAACCGGGTCCGGGTGACCGCACCGGATTCCTGCGCCATCGCGACACCGATCGGCAGCAGCGCCAACACGAACAGTAGCAGGAACGCCGGGGTGGAACGGCAAGCCTTCATCCAATCGGAGGGTCAGAGAGGGTGCATCTTGAGGAAGTGGTCACGAATAGGTAGGCCCGCTGCCCTCAGCGGGCGCTTCACATCGCCGCCTGAGGGCAGGCGGCCTACAGCCCTGACAAACTCAAGATGCACCCGGTCAGAGCTTCACCGTGCGTCCCGTGGCGGCACTGCGGACGGCGGCATCGACGATCTCCTGACCGATGCGACTGATCGGCAGGCTCACCGGCCCCTGAAGGGCTTCTCCGTGGTCGAGGCAATGGAGCAGATACTCGACCGGGTTGCGGTGCGGTGCCTTGGGTGCAGGTGCGGCCACGGCATGAGGCTTGGGACGCCGACGGGTCTGGACCGTGATGAAATCGTCGTAGTCGTCGCTGCGGATCGTGCCTTCGGTGCCGGCAATGACGAAGCCGCAATGCGGTTGTGGCGGGATGGTCCACGGATCGGTGAAGGTGCCCCAGCGGGTCTCGAACTTGGAAAGACCATGGGCATAACGGGCGACCACGACGGAATGCTCGTCCACCTCGAGTCCTGGCGGACGATCGACCACCGCGGTCACGTCGAGCGGACGCCGTCCGCCCTGGTACCAGGTCCCGAGAGTCGTGCCGTAGCCGAGGTAATCGAGGAGCGAACCGCCCCCGTGTTGCTTCTGGTAGAACCAGGATTTCGGCTTCTCCGCGGCGACCTGGGCAGCGGTCTTCTCGTCCTTGTCGGCCCCATGCCAGAGCGGCCCGCGATTGCCGCCGAAATGCCAGACGTTGAGCACCTCGCCGATCAACCCGGACTGCACCAGGTCATGGGCCTTGCGATGCGAGCGCACCCATTGGAGTGGCCAGTTGATCATCAGCGTCCGGTCCCGCGGCATGGCCTTCACCATGGCATCGGCCTCCTTGAGTGACGCGGCGAAGGGCTTTTCCACCATCAGATGCACCCCGGCCGGGGCCACCTTCTTCACCCATTCCCCGTGCTTCGAAGCGGCCGGACAGAGGATGACCACATCGGGTCGGGCCTTCTCCAGGCACTCGCGGTAGTCGGCAAAGGCGCGATCCCGGGGAATGCGGAGCTTGCGAACCGCCTCCTCCATGCGGGCCGGTTGCTCGTCGGAAATCCCGACGATCTGGACCTGGGGATGGCTGGCCGCCATCCGGAGCAGGTCGCCCATGTGAAAGTGGTCGAAGTTGATTCCGGCAATCTTCCAGGTGCGCTTTTTCATCGGGATGCCCGTTTGTAGCAACGCCGTCGGGCGGGAGGAAGTGCCGTTCCGGAAGAACGGAGGTACCCGGCGGCGGGTGCATCTTGGGTGTATTGTCACGGCGGTAGGCCCGCTGCCCTCAGCGGGCGGAACGCTTGTCGCCGCCTGAGGACAGGCGGTCTACAGCAACAACAATCTCAAGATGCACCCCCCGGCGGCCCGCTGGTCCTGGGATGGAGCCGAGGGAGTGGATTCACCGCCGGGAACGCAAAGTCTGGCAGGGAAGGACCGGCAGGCTGCCGGTCCCCCCCCGTCCACTTGCATTATGGATCCGGCTCAGTGAGCGATCGGCTGACGACGGTAGTGGTGGTGGATGGTCCGGAGCCGGTTGGGATCGGCGAGCGCGGCCTCGACGATCTCCCGGTCGGGCACGAGATGCCAGAGGGGTTGGGGGACCTGCCGGATCCGGAAGAAGGCGTCCCGGGAGAGGACGTTCCAGATTTCGCCCAGCCGCAGCATGTCGTCGGGTTGCACGGCTCCGCGACAACCGGACGCAGCGCACAGGCAGGAAAAGGGCTCATCCGGATTCAACGTGCCGTAGTCGTCGGTGCGTTCCTCCCCGGCGGCGATGTCGCGGATCGCGAGTTCAAAGTCGTAGCCGACGCTCAGGCAGTTGGCTTCACAGGAGTGATTGAAGAACCGGGCATGATCCCAGCACAGGATGTAGCGACCCGCGGCATCGATGTAGGAGTACTTGTCGAGAAGGTTGCGGGCGTACTCGGGAAGCAACGCGGCCTGGGTCGGGGTGAACTTCTGATCGAGGGCATCCAGCGCCCAGGTGATGGTGCCTCTTGGAATGGGTCGGGTGGCAAACACACCCCAGCCAATGGCGTCCGAGATGTACCGGAGTTCCGTGTCGGGATGGACCATGGGTCAGATGGATGAGAGATTGGATTTCCCGACCCGCATGGCACCAGACCTCTTGCCCCCACCGGACTGGAGACCAGCACAAGCAGGGTAAACCCTGATTTTTCGCGGCGAGATGTTCCGCGACGCCCCAGCAAAAAAAGCAAATTTCCGTCGCCTCCCGGGCACATCTTGACACTGGCCCACGTCCACGACGTGAATGCCCGGACAAATGGCGGGCACGAGACCGGGAGTGGCATCCACGAATCCACGGATCCACGCTGGCTCAGCCGATCAGGAACGTGGATCCGTGGATGCCAACCGCTCCTGCCAATGAGAGCCAATTCGAAAGGCACCCCGTGAAACCCCGCCTGATCCTCACCGACGGAGATCTGCTGGAGCAACCCGTTGAAGTCATCGTCAATGCGTGGAACCGCAACTTGATCCCTTGGTGGCTGCTGTTGCCCCAGGGGGTGTCAGGCGCGATCAAGAGACGAGGCGGCTTTCAACCCTTCCGCGAGCTGTCCCGTCTGGGAATCCTTCCCCTCGGGGGTGCCGTTCTCACCGGTCCCGGCCGGCTCCCCTTCCGCGGAATCATCCACGTCGCCGGCATCGGGTTCCTTTGGACTTCCTCCGAGCAATCCATCCGGACCTCGGTCCGGAACGCCCTTGCCCTGGCGGCCCGGCAGGGGTTCCGGTCGGTGGCCTTTCCGCTGATCGGAGCCGGGACCGGCGGCGGACGCCCCGAGCGGGTCCAGGCCTTCATGGAACAGGAGAT
>CAMCFL010000077.1 GCA_945873715.1 Akkermansia muciniphila | reverse complement strand
TGCGCGGGATCTCGCGGCGATCCTCGGCATCGGGTACGACGTCGTTCCCATCGAGCCTCCCTTCGAGTCGGTGAAGGGGCAGATGCGCGACCTGTTCGCCGGGCGCGCGGAAGACGTGGCCGAAGAGAACATGCAGGCCCGGCTTCGCGGCGTGATCCTGATGGCGATGTCGAACAAGTTCGGGTCGCTGCTGCTTACCACCGGCAACAAGAGTGAACTCGCCGTCGGCTACTGCACGCTTTACGGCGACATGTGCGGCGGGTTGGCGGTCATCAGCGATGTCCCCAAGACCTGGGTCTATCGATTGGCCCGTTGGATCAACTCCGATGCGATCGCCCGCGGACTCCGACCGCCGATTCCCGAGCCCACCATCACCAAGCCCCCCAGTGCCGAGTTGCGTCCGAACCAGACCGATCAGGACAGCCTTCCGCCCTACGACGTCCTTGATGCCATCCTCGATCTCTACGTCGTGGACCAACGTTCCCCGGCCGAGATCCGCGCGGCAGGCTTCCGTCCCGCTGACGTCGCCCGGGTGGTGAAGCTCATCGACGGAGCCGAGTACAAACGTCGACAGGCCGCCCCCGGCCTCAAGGTCACCACCAAGGCGTTCGGTGTCGGACGTCGGATCCCCGTCGCCCAACGCTGGCGGGAGGAGTGAGCGAGGAAGAGTTTCCGGTAGCCAGTTTCCAGAGGCCAGAATGCGGTCGTCTGCGACCGCGGGCGTCCTCGCCCGCTTCGGGGGGGGGGGGGGTCTGCCGGTTCCAATACACGATCTGAGGAGTTTCGAACTCGTGGAGATTGCCCCTCCTGAAAACAGAGTCTCCTGACGTCGTCTCCCACGGGTAGGCGACGAGGTGGCGAGGCTCACTTCAATCGGGCGGGGAACGCGCGTGGGCCGGGGTGCGATCGGATGGAAGTCAGAGTCTCCTGACGTCGTCTCCCACGGGTAGGCGACGAGGTAACGAGGCCCCATCCTGAGGACTCGGAGTCTCGGACTCGCAGAGCTCGTGCCCCCGACCGCTCTGGCATCTGGGATCTTCGGTCTGGGTTCTCTCTCCCCGCGCTTGCCCGCTGGGCGTGCGGAATCTTAACTCGTCGATCCGCATGAGTCGTCATTCTCAATCCACCCCGACACCCGGGGACTTCGCGCGGGCGTACCAGACCTACGCCGGACTGCCGCCCCTGGCCGGTCTCACGGAATTCTCCCAGGCGGTGCAGCCGGGTCTGTCGGTCGAGGAATCCGTCCGTCGCCTCAAGGTGCATCATTATGCGCTGAAGCGGCTGCATCAGATCCTCATCGCACGCATCACCGGCGAGCCGATCTACGAGTTGAAGATGGCCTTCTCGTATCAGGCCCATGTCCTGGCCGAGCACGTTGCTGCCCTGCGAACCCGCGTGGGCGAAATGCGCGAGCCACCCTTGGGCCTCGACAAGGTTCCACACGCGGCGCTGGAAATCCTCTTCGACGAGATCCTTCAGGCACCCACCACCGCGGAGTTCCTGCTTGGCGTTTACGAAGTGGCGCTGCCGGCGGTGCGTGCGGCGCTCGTCCGGCATCGCGATGACGCTCATCCCCTCGCCGATCAACCGACCCGCCGGGCGCTCCGGTTTGCCCTGCTGGAAATCGACGACCTCCTGGATTACGGGCACCAGGCGATCATCGCCCTCGTCACGGCGGCGGAACGTGCGGCGGCCAGCGCCGGACTGACCGTCCTGGCGCAGGCACTCAACGCGGCTGGGGGAATGGACGGAACGATTCCGGCGACGGCCGCCGTTCCCGGACGATTCCATTCGCGTGAGAAGTTTCGTTTCGATGGAACGCCCCGCCGCGATTCCCGCTTCCCCGATCCGTACAACATGGGGGTGAACGCCGAGGTGTTCCTCTACGACCCGACCCTGCCGGCGGATGGCAAGGTCCTCATGATGTTTTACAAGCGGCTCCGGGAGATCGATGTCCCCGAGATGATGGCCAGCATCCTCAGCGAGACACCCGACAAGCCGTGGGGATACTACCGCGACATGACCCGACAACTCTGGGACGAGGCCCGTCACGCCATGCTCGGCGAAGTGGGGTTTGTCTCGGCCGGGGTGGATTGGGGCAAGGAAGTCCGGGTCAACTTCACCTGGTCACTCGGACTCAACACCCAGCTCACTCCCAAGGAACGCCACGCCGTCCTCTACTTCATCGAGCAGGGCCTGATGCCGCGCACAGGGAAACGTCACGAATGGGAGGTCTCCATCGCGGCCCGGAATCCGCTGGCCGCCACGATCCAGGACTTTGACTGGGCCGATGAAGTCCTCCATGCGCGGGTGGGTCGCGACTGGTACGTCAACGACATGCCGAGCCCGCACGAAGCGGTCGCCTACGGCGATCGCTGCTGGAGCAAGGTCCTGGTCGGATGGGAGAACTGGCGCGCTGCCGGACTGACCCAGCATCAGAACTGGTGGGCGGAGTTGTACGCGGGCTATTGCGACCGGCACGGGATTGAACCCGATCCACGGGCCCTCGCCTTCAACGTCAGCTACCAAACGGTTCGCGCCGATCTGAAGGACATCGCGGCGTCCGGGTGAGAGCCCAGTGCCCAGTAGCCAGTCCCCAGATGCCAGAAGCCAGGAGGGCTTTCGGAGGGACGAGTTCCACGAGTCCTCATTCTGCAGAGCTTCGGACCGCGCATCCAACTGGCCTCTGGCGACTGGCCTCTGGCGACTGGCAACTGGCCTCTGGCAACTGGCCTCTGGCAACTCCCCACTTACTCCGCCTGATTCAGCACCTTGAGGGCTTTCTTCGGGTTCGACGGTCGGAGGATCAACAGGCCGTTGCGCGCCTTCGGACTGGTGGCGCAGTAGGCATACTCGATGTTGATCCCGGCGTCTCCCAGACGACGGGCGATGCTTGCCAAGCCTCCTGGACGATTGTCCCCGTGGATCATCAGGACGTCGCTCTCGACCACCAACGCCTTCCGTTCCTCGAAGAGTTCCAGCGCCCGACGCGGTTCGCTGACCACCATCCGGATGACGTTGTGATCGACCGTGTCGCTGGTCGAGATGGCGTAGATGTTGATCTTCGCCTCGGCGAGGGCTTCGCAGACCCGGGCGAGGGATCCCGGCTTGTTGTCGAGGAACAGGGCGAGTTGGGTGGTCAGCTCCATGGCGGGGAGTGAACACCCTCGGTCAGGCGGGTGGCGAGCGTGACGTGCGCAGGTTTCAGGGCGATTGCCCTGGGACCGCATCCATCCACAGGTTGCCATCCCGGGTGACGGTCGGGAGCGGTGGGGCGCCCTTCCTGTGCTGGAACACGGAGCCGTCGCACAGGAGGACGTGCCCGTGGACCGGACAGATCGAGAGGACGCGGTTCGTCTGGGAGTCGGTTCCGCCGCGCCCATAGAACGGGTAGCTGATGTTCGCATCGGTCACGCGGGACCAGCCGGTCGCCGGTGTGTGTTGTGGATCCGCGGGACAGATGAGAAGACCTGGAACGCCGAGTTCGTTCGTGACCTGCTGCCATGAGCCGGGAAGCTTGCCATCGTTGTCCATGGCGTAGATGCGGGCGGCCAATCCGACCTGCTTGAGGTTGTTCAGGCAGTGAATCTCCTGGGCCTTGCCCTTCGCCGAGGATAAAGCCGGCAACAGCATTCCCGCGAGGATCGCCAGGATGGGGAGTGCGAGTACGCCGACCCCCACGATCACAAGAAGGACGATGACCGACGTCTTCATGCCTCCCGACTTCGGCGGGGGGATTGCACCGGGTGGGGGAGGGGACGGAGGAAGGGGAGGCGGGTTCGACGTGGGATCCATTGCAGATCGATAATCCGAAGGGGGCCTCGAAGGGAAGGGTGTTTCACCCCCCTCCTCCCGTTTTCGGGTGGATCCTGAGTTTGTCGTGGATGCAGGCCGCCTGCCCTCAGGCGGCGATGAGGGAACGCCCGCTGAGGGCAGCGGGCCTACATCCGTGACAGCAAACTCAAGGGAGTCAATGGAGCATCTCAATGGGGTCGAGCATCTCAATGGGGGCGCGTCTATATTGTTGACTATTGGCAGGAGATGCCGCGTGCCGTGGTCCCAAGCTTGAATAGTCAACAATACGGACGCGACCCCATTGTCTCCCTTCAGAACGGGGGAATGGGCGGCCCGCCCATTCTTTCCCAGCCAAGCGGTACTGGCGGGCCGCCGGTACCCCCGGTTCCCTGCGTGGACCCGGCGGACTCGGAGCGGCCTTCAATCTATTCCACACCACTGCCGGAAACCGCCACGGCCAGTCCGATGGCATTGTATGCGGCGTGGGCGATGTAGCAGGTCGCCAGGTTGCCGGTGCGTTCATAGCCCCAGGCGAGTCCGGCCCCGAGCAGCGTCAGGGGCAGGAAGGCGGCGAGGTGGGCGTGGACGAGTCCAAAGATCAGGGCGGTGACGGCGATCGCCACCTTGGGATATCCGAAGTCGCGTCCAGCACTGTAGAGGACCCCGCGGAACAGCGATTCCTCCGCGACGGCGGCGGGCACGACGGCGAGGAATCCGATGATGACCCGTTGCCAACCCGGCGCCTGGGTGAGGAATTGCACCGCCAGTTGGGATTCCGGTTTGTGTCCCAGCACCCGCATGAGCTCGAAGGCGGCGTACTCGATCGGGTAACCGATGAGCACGGCACCCACGGCGATGGCGAGTCCCCATCCCCAGGCGGGTGCATCCCAGGCCAGTCCGAAACCCTTCCGCCAACCCGTTTGATGGACCCGCAGGAAGCCGTGAGTCAGGGCCAGGGCCGGGATCTGCAACGCCAGCAAGCCCGCCAGCAGTCGCCAGAAGGTGGCACCGTCTTCACCGGCCATCCCCATGGCCGAGGTGATGACCCCGAACACCACTCCGAATCCGACCAGCAGGATCAGGATGCCGGCGATGAGCGCCATCACGGCTTCTCCCCGCCAGTCGCGTCGCGTCAGCACAGGGGCGGACCGTAGGCGTGGAGCGGGCCGCTTGCCCAGTCGGGAAAAGGGCTCCCGGGAAGAACCCGGTCACCCGATGCCAGTTCCCAGATGCCAGAACTCAGAGTTCTGAGGCCGGACGTTACTCTACCCTCAAAGGACGCCCTTCCCACCAGAGGGCTCCGTCGGGGGACTGCGTCGGGAGGGGCGGGGTGCCTGGGCGGTGGCGGATGACCGAGCCGTCGCCGAGCAGAAGGTGGCCGTGAAACGGACAGATTGTCAGAACGCGATGCGTTTGGCGTGGGTCTCCGCTCCGGCCTTGGTAGGGGTAGCTGAAGTTGGTTTCGGTGAGCCCCTGCCACTCGATCTTGTAACTCGGAATCGAGTCGTCAGGGCACACCAGAAGCGCTGCACTGTTGATCTCGTTGGACGCTTACAACCACGAATCTGGAAACTTGCCTTCCTTATCCGAGGCGTAAGCCTTCATGGCAATGCCAAGGCTCGTCAGATGGCTCGCGCACAACGTGGATCGGCCATGGGCTCTGATGGCCTTCAGTGCGTGCACAACGGCAGCGCCCGCCACGGCTGCCAGCGCCAGACCCAGCCCTGCGAATTGCATGACTCGTTTCGCTGATGTGCGCATGACTTCAGCTACGGGTTTTCGGATGACTGACCTGGCGGCAATTTGTCCAGGACGGCGCGCTTGAACCAGGCTGGGATTACCTCTGCCTTCAACGTTAGCAATCTTCCGTCCGTCACCTCTGCCAACCAGGTCTGCGTGCAATCGGCGTTGTCGGTGGAGTTGTCGAAGTTCACCGGATCAGAAAGGTGGCTCCTGACTGCATCCGGACCGGGGGTTCGATTTCCTTCACGAGTTCCTTCTTGCCGTCGGGCGAAACCCGGTAGATCCGACCGTTCTCGGCCTGCAGCACGCTCTGGCCGGAGGCCAGCACCGCGGCGCGAGCGGCGGCGAAAGCCTGGCCGGAAATGCTTGGGAACCGGTTTTCTTCCGTTTGCAGATCGTTCTCTGAATGGGGCATCGCGGTATCCATTGGAAAACAATCTAGGGCCGCCACCTGATTCAAGCCAGCCCCGGTTCAGGCAACGCACCTTTCTACCGCTCCCCGGCCTGATGCATCATGCTCCCATCGTTCCTCCAGAATTCAACGCCTCCCGACCAATCCCCGGTCGCGATCCATTGGCCTCCGGGGTGGACCGCGATCGTGTAGATCCAGTCCTTCGAGGCATTCCACGAGCGGATGAGGGTGTCGCTGTCGGCATCGAAGGCGCGGACGATTCCTTCCGATCCCGCGGTGAAGAGGGTCTGGCCGTCGGCGGAGTAGGCCAGGGTCAGGATGGAACCCGGATGCTGACGAATGATCCGGACCATCCGCCCGATGCCAGGCTGCCAGACGCGGACGGTCCGATCATCCCCACCGGTCGCGCAGGTGGGGACGGCGGCGCCCGGTCGGAAGGCAATGGCGTTCGGGGCCTCGGTGTGATGTCCGAACGATCGGGCGAGGGTGTTGCTGCTCGTGGACCACACCTTGACGGCCCGGTCGGCGCCGATGCTCACCAGCCAGGTGGGATCGGGGGAAAAGGCGAGTCCCAGAACGCGTCCTGAATGTCCGGTCAACGAAACCGCCCGCCGCGAATCGGCGAGTTCGATCCGTCGCACCTCCGACCCCGCCGCGTGCGCCAACGACCGTCCATCGGGGCTCAGGGCGAGGCTTTGCACCGCGTCGCTGGGAACCGGGAACCTTCGCGATTCCGTTCCCTCCGGCAGGAGCAGCTCAAGCACCGCACCGGATTCACCGGGAACTCCTCCGGCGATCCACAGGTGCTTTCCATCTGGATGAAAGGCGAGGGCGTTCACCTTCGGCAGGGAAACGGCCAAGCGGGCCCCGGAGCCGGAACGATCGGGTTGAACCAACTCGACCGAACCGGAACGTCCGACGGCCAGCGTGCTGCCGTCGGAGGACACCGCCATTGCCGTGACCGGCGTTTCGGCCGGCGTGACCGGCGCGTTCGCGACCAGGAGACCGATCGCGGCCATCATCCGAAGCAGTGGCCGGTGGCTCATACGAGCTCCCGGATGAAGGCCCCCTCCGGGAGGATCCGGACCGGGCGTCCGGTGGGTGTGGAGATCTCGGTCGCCGGATTCACTCCGAGCAAGGTCAGCAGGGTGAAGGCAAGGTCCTGGGGCGACACCGGTCGATCGATGGGCGATTCGCCGAACGAGTTGGTTGCGCCCACGACGCGACCGCCCTGGACACCCCCGCCCGCCAACGCTACGAATCCAGCCCGTGGCCAGTGGTCGCGTCCGCCGATGGCATTGATCTTGGGGGTGCGTCCGAACTCGCCCATCAGCACGACCAGGGTCGATTCCAGCAGTCCCCGTTCGTGCAGATCGGTGAGCAGGGCGGAGTAGGCGCGGTCGAGGGCGGGAAGCTTGCCGCTGCCGGCGAAACGCGAGTCGGGAAGTTCGCGGGCGATCTGCTGGTGCGTGTCCCAGCCGTGATCGACCACGGTGACGAACCGGGAGCCGGCCTCGACCAACCGACGGGCGAGGAGACATCCGGTGCCGAGGCGCCCGGGACCATAGGCTTCGCGGGTCCGGCTGGGTTCGCGGTCGAGCGAGAACGCTTCGCGGGCCTCGGTGGAAGCAATCAACCGGTAGGCTTGATCGTAGAACGCGTCGCGGTTGCGCACCGAGGGATCGGTCTCGGGAAGACCCGAGAACCGGTCCAGTCGGGCCAGCATCTCGCGACGGCGATCCGATCGACTGAAAGTGATCCCCTCCGGCAGGGGGAGATCCGGCACCCGACCCGGATCCCGACCGGCGTTGAAGGCGTTGAACGCACCCGGAAGGAACCCGGCGCGGGCGGCGCTCGACTGACCACCAACGCCGTCGCCGGGAATGGCAATGTAGGGAGGAAGCACGTTGCCCGAAGCGCGGTCATTCCATGCGACCAGACTCCCGAGGCTTGGGTGATCGAGGGCGGGGGTCGGGCGATGACCGGTGAGGAGGAATCGCGTGCCGGTGTCGTGGTTGCCCAGTTCGTGGGTCAACGATCGGATCAAGGCGACATGCCGCATCTGCTTCGCGGTGCGCGGCAGGTGTTCGCACAGGTGAACCCCGGGGATCGAAGTCGGGATCGACTGGAACGGGCTGCGGACCTCCACCGGCGCATCGGGCTTCGGATCGAAGGTGTCGATGTGGCTGGGGCCGCCGTCGAGCCAGAGGAGGATGCACGAACGGGCGCGACCCGGGGGCGAAGCCGCGGTCGCCTGCGCCTGCAGGCGAAACAGCCCGGCGAGGCTGAGCCCGAGGGAGCCGACGCAGCCGAGTTGGAGGAACTCGCGTCGGTTGAAGCCATCGCAGCGAAGGGAATGAAGCGGCATGGATGGGTCAGTGGTTGAAGGTGAATTCCCGCGAGTTGAGCAGCGCCCACAACAAGTCTTCGGCGATGGCCGATCGTGCCTCCCCGGCGGCGAGGCGCGTCCGCCATTCCTCCCGTTCCGCCGCCAGGGGCGGACGCGAGAGCGTGTGGAGATAGAGGCGGGTGATCAGTTCGTCATTCGAAGGATTCTCCGACAGCCAGCGGGCCAGGTGCCCTTGTCCCAAGCGACGGTTGATGGTGGCGCCGTTGACGAGGTGGAGCGCCTGCGCCAGTCCGCCGCCCGCGATCGAAGAGGACTCACACGTGGTCTCGCGGGAGCAACGTCCCAGGATGTCCAACGCGGCCGAAGGCGACTGGGCACCGACCAGTTGGACCGCCCGTTCGACCCCGGGTTGATCGGGGAATTCCTCCGGCACCCCGGTCGCCTGGGCGATCATGTCCAGCAACACCCGGCCATCGGGCATCTTCAACAACGCGTGGGAATGGAGGCGGTCATCGGTCGCGTTGCCGGGCAACGGACGGGCCGAACGTTGGTACGCCGCGGATCGCACGATGCTCCCCGTCAGGCGGCGCAGATCGAAGCCGTTCCTGGCGAAATCGTGGGCCAGGGCGTCGAGCAACTCCGGGTGCACGGCGGGATTGGTCGGGCGGAGGTCGTCCACCGGTTCCACCAGGCCGCGACCCATCAGGTGCTTCCACACCCGGTTGACGAAGGCTCGGGCAAACAGGGGGTTGTCGGCGGAGACGACCCATTCGGCCAGCGCCCCACGTCGATCCGCCGCCGGATCCAGGGCGACGCGTTCACCCAACGGTCGCGGTGCCAGGGGACGTCCGGTCTGCGGATCCTCCACCTCCCCGAGCGGCGCGGTATCGATGCGTCCGCCGTCGCGCCGGATCCGGGCAAAGAAGGCGGCGAAATGGTGGTAGTCGGTCCGGGTCCAGCGATCGGCGGGGTGCGCATGACAGCGGGCGCATCCGATGCGTGCGGCGAGGAAGATGGATCCAACCTGCTCGGCGAAGTCGCGGGGATCATTGGCCAGCAGGGCGAAGGAGGCGGGGCCGACCTCATCCACCGGGCCTTCGGCCGTGAGGAGTTCGCGTGCGATCCGGTCCCAGGGCGCGTTGGTCACGACCTGGGCGCGAAGCCATTGGTGGTAAGTGCGGCTGGCCTTTTCACTGCCGCGTTTGCCCGACAGCAACAGCAGATCCGCCAGTCGTTGGGTCCAGAGATCGGTGAACTCCGAACTCGCGAGGAGTCGATCAATGACCGCATCGCGTGGGTCCGGTCCGTCACCCCCGGCCTC
>CAMCFL010000076.1 GCA_945873715.1 Akkermansia muciniphila | reverse complement strand
TGGGTCATGGCATTGCTTCTGTCTGCGACCGCCCTCGGGGGAGGGAATGGTTCCGGTCGCCCTACGGGCTCCCTACACCATTCCCTCCCCCGACGCCTTGCAGTGTATTGGTCCTCTCCTCTGAGGTCACGGACTCAGAAACGGCGGGCCTGCCTGCGGAGGAGGAATCGGTCGAGCACGGTGCCTTTCAGCTCCTGATTGGTGCTGCCGCTGCGCTGGTAGTAGTGGCCCCGATAGCTGATGGGGTTGGGGTAGGCATCCACGACGATCTCCAGCCAAGGTCGGCCGTTCTCCTCATGCACATTCACCGCGACGAGAATGCCAAGGACATCGCGGACTTTGTTTGGGAGGTCTTCGAGGAGCTTCGCGGAATGAGATAGGCCAACGATCACGCCCTTGTCGTTGCGCCCAAGGTGGAGCGAGCCTCCCTCAGCATTGGCAAAGCCGCAGATGACAGCGATGAACTCATCCCTCCAGGACTCCTTCCACTCAAGATGCTGGTTCTCGCTCATGCGTTGGTGGCTTTGATGACCAGCCAGGTGACCAGTTCGAGGTCGGTCTTTTCATGGACCTGTTCCTGGGCATTCGGGAGGACGAAGCCGCGACCGGACTGGAGGCCGGAGGCAGCGCGTTTGCGGAAGGTGCTAGCGAGGGAGCCCACGGCCTTTTGCATCAGCTGGTCGTATACCTTCATGTCGCTGCCGTGCTTGGTCTCCTGGTCGAAAAGATTGCAAAGCTGGCCGTAGGCTTCCGCTTTGCCGGCACAAAGGATGCGGTAGATGTCGAGAATCTGCTTCGGATGGGCGAAGCCGAAGCGGACGTTGCCATCATTGAGGATGTAGACGAGGAAGTAGGGGTGGAGCGGATTGATGGACTCGCTTGGCACTGGCTTGGCAACAGGATCACCGCCGCGCTGCGCTTCCAGCCGGAAGCAGAAGACGACGCCCGGGCCAATCGCCCTGTAGTCCGGGTGGGGCGGGACGCAGGTGTAGAGACCGAACGGGGCGGCTTCGAGCGCTGCCTTGTTGGCCTCAATGTACTTCAGCAGTTCGAGCCGGAAGTCATCGAGGGTGAACTCGGAGAGGGAAACACTGTCGCCGAGGTCCTCGAGGTCGAGAACCTCATCCTTGAGCCGGAGGAGCTGCTTGTCGCGGTAGCGGAGGTCGTCGGAGATGAGGTCTTCAATCTCCTCATTCTTGAGCACGTTGTCCTCAAAGGTTGCAGACAGGTCCACCAGGGCCATCCGGGCCTCGACCCTGTTCTTCAGATTGATGTAGCGGTTGAGGTCATCGGTAGGCCAGAAGTTTACCAGATACACCGCCGGGTTGACGCTGCCGATCCGGTCAATCCGGCCAAAGCGCTGGATGATGCGGACCGGGTTCCAATGGATGTCGTAGTTGATGAGGGTATCGCAGTCCTGAAGGTTCTGGCCTTCGCTGATGCAGTCAGTGGCGATGAGGAGGTCAATTTCGCCCCGCTGCGGCAGGGAGGCAATCTTGGCTCGATGTTTGGACCGTGGGGAGAAGTTGGTAAGGATCTGGTCGTAGGCGGGATCGCCAAAGGTGGTGCGCGTATTGCCGCCGCCGCAGACGAGGGCCATCTGGATGCCGAGTTGCGTTGTTCCCCACTCCAGGAGTGATTCATAGAGGTAGGTGGCAGTGTCCGCGAAGGCGGTGAAGACCAGGACCTTTCGATTGGGCTCACCCAGCTTGTTCGTCGTCGGATTGGAGATCTTGTGGGCGATCAGCTTCTTCAGTTCCGCGAGCTTCGCATCGGTCTGTGGAGTGACATTCTGCGCGGCGTTGAACAGAATGTTGAGCTGGTCCTTGTCCTTCTTGAGATCCTTGAGCCAGTTCTTTCCGTGGTCCAATTCCAGGTGCTCAAGTCTGTATTTGAACTTGCTGCCGACCAGCATCGCTTCCTCAAGGTCCTCGTCCTGGCCGGGGTTATCCAGGTCGAGTTCCAATTCGTCGGACTCAGGGTTCTGCTTGGGCGTCGTCTGGAAGTTCTTAATCTTGCATTCCAGACTTTCGATTCTGGCAATGGTACGCTCCATCGTGATTTCAAAGGATTTCACGGAGCTCTCGAGCCGCTTGAGGAAGTTCACCTTCATCATGCCGATGAGGAACTTTTCGCGGTCGGCCTGGGTGAACGGGTCGCGGGTGGCAGTCTGATAGAGCGGCTTGAACTCGTCTTTGACGTACTTCGACGGATTGAACAGTGAGAGTTTATAGGCGGCGATCTCGTCGTTGAGCTTGTCGTAGGAAAGGAAGCGTCCACGCAGATCAATCTCGGGATAGATGGAAACCGGCTTCTCGCGTCTCGGGAAGCCTCCGAGCTGCGCGATGGAGGCCTTGTAGTATTTCTGAATGTGCTTTCGCGAGCGGGCGATGGTGAGTTCGTCGAGCAGCTTGAAGAAGGCAGTGCTCAGCTTTTCCAGCAGTTCGCCGGTCCTGCGCTCGTGGGTCTGCCTCCGGGCCCAGTGGGAGAAGACCTTTTGGGCCGTGGTGAGGGTTTCCTTGAGACTGGCAACCCCGATGGATTCGGCGAAGGCGTCATCGCGATTCTCGGTGAGGAAGTAGAGCTGGTTACGGAGATCCTTGAGGTCATTGTTGACCGGGGTGGCGGAGAGAAGGAGGACCTTGGTGCGGACGCCCGCCTTGATGATGTCGTCCATGAGGCGCTGGTAGCGGCTCTTACGGATGACGTTGCCTTCCTCGTCCTTTTTCCCGGGCGTGTTGTTCCGGAAGTTGTGGGACTCGTCGATGACGATCAGGTCGTAGTTCCCCCAGTTCAGCGTCGCGAGGTTGATGTCGCCGGAGTAGCCGGTCTCGCGGCTGAGATCCGTGTGGGAAACCACATCAAAGCGGAAGCGGTCGGCGACGAAGGGATTGAGAAGGCTGTTGGCTTTGTAGACGGTCCAGTTGTCTCGGAGCTTCTTCGGGCACAGAACGAGAACGCGCTCGTTCTTCAGCTCGAAGAACTTCATGACCGCGAGCGCCTCGTAGGTTTTCCCCAGGCCGACGCTGTCCGCGATGATGCAGCCGTTGTGACGGAGGATCTTGTTGATGGCCCCCTTCGCCCCGTCCTTCTGGAACTCGAACAGGGCTTTCCAGATTCCGGTCTCGAAGAGGCTGGTCTTGCCCAGGTCCGCGTCGGTCTTGCCCGCGTCTCCGAGGAATTTCTCGAAGATGTGGAAGAGCGTCTTGTAGTAGATGAACTCCGGAGTGTGGTTCTCGTAGAGCTGCTTCAAGTAGTCGAGCACCTCCCGCTTCACGTCCTGGACGAGCGCCTCGTTGTTCCAAAGCTCGTCGAACCACTGCTTGAGCTCCTGCCGATCGCGGTTGCTGTCCACAACCAGGTTGAGCTCGATGTTATTGCCCGCCTCGCCTAGGCCGAGACCCCGCACGGTGAAGTTGGAGCTGCCGAGAATCGCATCCTCCACGCCAGCAGTGGCGACGTGATACATCTTCCCGTGGAGCAGATTCGATTGCTGGATGGTCTTGATGTCCACCTTCCGCTCGATCCAATCGGCGCACTCCTTGGCGACGCGTTTCTGCTGGAGCCTGTTGGCCAGCTCCAATCCCGCGGCGTCGATGATGAAGGCTTTCTTCTCACTCTTCCCTGGGTCGAGCCGGTTCACGAAGGACGGCTCGCCGAAGAGGAAGTCGAGGTGCCCGATCCGTTCGAGTTCCTCCTTGAGCGCGTCGTAGGCGTAAATCGTGAAGTAGGCGGAGACGATGGAGAGTCTGGAGCCGCTTTGCGTCTTCGCGCGCAGGAAGTCGGCGACCGTGCCTCGAGTGTGGTTGTCTCGGACGCCGGAAGTGTGGGAGGGCATTTGGTAGGGAAATGGGTTTGGGTTCAGCCCTTCGAGACGACGAGGGGGCACAGGCAATCGAGGCGTGCTGGATGCGGGAGTCCCATTTCTACCTGTCAGTTTCGTCGGGTCGCAGGGGCGGGTGCAAGAGCGCAGGAGCCGGGATGCCTACGGACACGATGGACGTTCGGCAGAAGGTTGCGGGCTTCGCCCTGAAATGGTTCCCCTGCCTCGGGTCAGGCAAGGATGACGGCCCGGCAGCGTCCGGCGGTGAAGCGTCCTTCGCGGTGGGCCCTGTGGAGCGCCGCAATGATCTCCGCCTGCGCATGCCAGGCGGAAGCCAACCTTTGAGCTCCGCCAGCAAGATCTCTAACCTTTTCGTAAACAGCATCTTCCAGTTAGATCCAAACCAGGTAGCTGGCGTCAAAATACGGAAGTTCAGTTGCCATCACGATCATCGGAGATGAGTGCGGTGATGTCACGATCGCCGGGCTTGGGCCGGTAGGCCCCGGCTTTCTGCGCCGCTTTGAACTCCGGAAGCAGCATTCGATCAGCCCAGTAGGAGGGGGATGGCCCGGATGTCACCGGAGGCACCTCCAGCTCCCGCTCCAGCGAGGTCAACACGATCTGCTGGAGTGTTTGACCGCGTTCAATGGCCCGGATTTTCGCCTTCTTGTAGAGCGGCTCGGGGATGTCGATCGTGGTCTTCACAAACCAAAGATCCGGAAGTACGGCTTCCCGTCAATCCGCCTTCCCGTCTTGTTTGCCCGCCACACAGAACAGGTGCTTGTCCCCGCGCAGGAGCAGTCGATTGGCCGCCGGTACTGGTGTGGCGATGATCCGTTCACCCATCGGATTCTCGGACAGGATCTCGAACTTCTCCCCGACGCGGGCCGCGAACACGACACCGTCCTCACGCGCCGCGTACAGGATGCCATTGGCCACCACCGGCGAGGCGTAGTAGGGCGCGGTGGTTTTGGGAAAGGCACCGGTCCAGAGCGTCTTGCCCGTGGCCGGATCCAGGCAGACCACCTCCCCGCGGTGCCGCAGCAGATAGGCGCGATCCCCGGCCACTGCGGGCGCTGAAATGAACACGCCCACATCTCCCCGCTGCCAGACGCGATGGCTCTCCGTCACATCGCCCGTCCCGCCGAGGCGAACTCCAAAAGTACTCGCCTGACCCGCACGATCGTCGCGTCCGACCGGCACCACCACCACGTCCCGATGGATCACCGGAGTGGCAATGGCGGGCCAGTATCCGGTCGCGTTCGGGTTGAAGCCCCCCGCGGTCCAGAGCACGTGACCATCGGACACGGCGTGGGCAGTCAGATGGTCGGCACCCCAGATGAGCACGGCCGGTTTGCCCGCGTGTTCAAAGGGCACGGGCGTTGCGTAGCCGTTGTTGTTTTCGGCAGGCGTCGGGAAATTGCGCTTCTCGCGCCAGCGGATCTCGCCGGTCTTGCGGTCGAAGGCCGCCACCCACGAATCGCCGTCGTGCAGGCGGCTCAGGATGACCACGTCCCCCACCACGACCGGCGACGTTCCGGAGTCCCAGTAAAGTTTCTCCACGCCAAACTTCTCGGTGAGGTTGATCTTCCAGCGGACGGATCCGTCGGGTTCGAGCGCTGCCAGGTTGCCACTCTTGAAATGAACGTAGATGCCGGTGCCATCGGTGGCGGGCGACGCATTGCAACTGGAGGCCAATGACCGGTGCTTCGGATCGCTGAGCAAACCGAGCTTGGTTTCCCACAGGGACTTTCCATTCAAGTCAAACGCCAGCACGGCATCCTGGCCTTCGGACGGCGATGTCAGGTAGATGCGATCACCGGAGACGATCGGGGTGGAGGTTCCCTTGCCCGGCAAGGCCACCTTCCAGGTCACGGTGTCCGCCGACCAACGCTCGGGAAAGGTCCCGGTGGACACGCTGCCCTGGCGCGCAGCCCCACGCCAGTTGGGCCAGTCTCCCGTAGCCGCCCGCGCAGCGAGGGCGGCGGCGGCCGCGAGCGTCAGGGCAGTCGCGCAGCGGATGGGCAGGGAACCCCGGAGGAACGTCATGGCCCACGATGCCGTCAACCGCCTTGCGGCGTCCAGTTTCGAGCGGGGGCACCGGTCCCGCCTACTTCATCCCCATCACCCCGCCGATGAGCGTGGTGGCGTACGCCAGGATCCAGGCCAGTGCGGTCATGTAGGCAAACTGGAACAGCGGCCATCTCCAGGTGTTGGTCTCGCGTCGCACGATCGCGACGGTGCTCACGCATTGCATGGCGAACACGTAGAACACCATCAAGGTGAGCCCCAGCCGCGGGGTGTAGAGCACGGTGCCGTCGGCCCGACGTTCCCGCTGCATGGTCTCCACCAGGCCCGCGGTGGAACCGGCATCGCCCACATCGACGGCACCCACGTTGTACACCACGGACATGGTGCTCACGAACACCTCCCGGGCGGCGAAGGAGGCGACGATCCCAATCCCGATCTTCCAGTCGAATCCCAGCGGACGAAGGACGGGTTCCACCCATTGCCCGACGCGGCCGGCGAAGCTGTGGCGCAGTTCGTCGCCGGCCTGTTCCTGGTCGAGCGTGCGCACGCTCACGCGCAGGGGCTCCAGCGCCGGCGGTTCGTTGGTGGAAGCTTCACCGCGCGCCATCTCCAACCGCGAAGCGATGGCGGCGGACGCGGTCTCGGCGGGAAAGGCCTTCAGGACGGCGGACGCACGTTGGCCATCGAAACGGGCGGTGGTGGCGGCATCGCGCGGGAAGGTGACGAGGAACCAGAGCAGGATGTTGAGCCCGAGGATGACCGTCCCGGCCCGCCGGAGGAACAGACGGGAACGATCCCACATGTGGCGGAGCGTGACCGACAGGACGGGGCGCTTGTAGGGCGGCAATTCCAGGAGCAGCGGAGGTGGCTCGCCCTTCAGCAGCGTCCGCTTGAGGAGCCAGGCCATTCCGAGTGCGCCCACCACTCCAAGGACGTACATGCCGGTCAGGGTGAGTCCCTTCCGGAGGGCGTTCCCACCGATGCAGGCGGCGATCAGGACCGTGTACACCGGCAATCGCGCCGAACAACTCATCAAGGGCGCCACGAGGATCGTCGCCAACCGATCCTTGGGGGTCTCGATCGTGCGCGTGGCCATGATCCCTGGAATCGCGCAGGCGAACGACGAAAGCATCGGGATGAAGCTCTTCCCATGGAGGCCGACGCGACTCATCAGACGATCCATGAGGAACGCCGCCCGGGCCATGTAACCGGAATCCTCCAGCAGGCTGATGAAGAGGAAGAGCAGACAGATCTGCGGCAGGAAGACGACCACCGATCCGACCCCCGCGATCACCCCCTTGGCCAACAGGTCGTTCAGGTCGCCCGGAGGCAGCGCCCCTGAAACCCAACCCGCCAGTCCATCCACCACCCACTCGATCCATCCCTTGGGGATCTCGGCCAGCCAGAAGAGACTCACGAACAACGCCAGCAGGATCCCCACGAAGATCAGCGGACCCCAGATGCGGTCGGTCACGACCCGGTCCACCCGATCCGACCACGTCTCGCCGGGGGGCGCGGTCTCGGTCGTCACCGCCATCTGGATGGCCGCAGCCCGGGCGTAACGCGCCTCGATCGCAGCGCTGCGCCAGTCGGTCCCCGCCGCCTCCAGGCGGGCCCGCGCGTCGCGGACCCGGGCCGCCAGTTCGGACGGGTAATGATCCGGGTGGGCGGTGAGCGCCTGGTCATCGGACAACACCAGCAGGGCCTCGGCAGCCGCCAGGCGTTCCCGATGGGGGAAGAGGGCGGCCACCTGCTGCTGCAAGGCCCGCGCTTCCCGTCCGAAGTCCTCCGGCAGTTCGCTGAATTCCCGTGGAATGACCCGGGAGGTGCCGCGGGCCGCCTGGCTGCGGATGGCCGCGGAGAATTCGACCACCCCTTCACCACCGCTCGCCACCATTGCAAACACCGGTACCCCCAGCGCGGCCGCGAGGGATTTCACGTCGATCTCGTGCCCGTTCTCGCGCGCCACATCGACCATGTTCAGGGCGACGAAGGTCGGGTAACCGAGTTCGATCACCTGGGTCGCGTAGTACAGGTTGCGCTGCAGGTTCGAGGCATCGATGACCACCATCACCAGGTCCGGTGGCCCGACCTCGGGCAACCGCTGGAACAGGATGTCGCGCGCGATCTGCTCGTCCGGGGACTGGGGACTGAGACTGTAGGTTCCGGGAAGGTCGAGGACCGTCACCGCCTGGCCCGGGATGGAACGCAGAAGGGTGCCTTCCTTCCGTTCGACCGTCACGCCGGCATAGTTGCCGACGTGGGCGCGCATTCCGGTCAGGGCATTGAACAGCGTGGTCTTGCCGCAGTTCGGGTTCCCCGTGAGGACCGCCAGGAACGGGCGCTGGGCCGGAACACTCATGCATCGCGGACCATCACCAGCTCGGCCTCATGCCGACGCAGGGAGAGGTTGTAGCCACGGATGCGGATCTCGACCGGATCACCAAGCGGCGCGAACCGGACCACCTCGATCGGCGTCCCCACCAGCAAGCCCATCTCGAGCAGGCGGGCGCGATGGACCGGAGGAATCTGGATGGCGGTGACCACCCCCTTGGAACCAGGCGTCAGCAGGGTGAGGGGACGGGATTCCATGGGATGCAAGCCCCGCGCACCTCAGGCGGCGTAGCGGATGCCGGGGCCGGAAAAGGTGGTCCGGGCCACCAGGATCAGTTCCGCCAGACGGGCGCTCAGGCCGAGACGGGAATTGCAGACCTGGCAGAGAAGATTCGTCTGGAGCGTGATGACGCGAACCCGCTGCTCTTCGCCGAATCCCATCTCCCGCAGGCGTTGGTTCATCTCCGGCGAGCCGTTCAACTGCTTGACCACCACCGTCTCGCCCGCCCGCACCCGGTTCAATGGACACAACTGTGGTGTCCGGCAGGAAGCCGGCTCGCAATGGGGGACGGGACACACGTCGCTCACAGTAGGAGCACGCTAGGTTCACCCCGTCAGGCCAGCAAGACACCCGGTTGTCGGGTGCTTGTCATCGTTTGTTGCCCCCTTGTCCGCAGATGATCGGCCGATTGCAGTCCGGCAGGCTCCTGCTAGGATCGGCAGACTTTCCGGAGGCGCGCAACCCGCGACCCCGGCCGGTTTCACTTCAACATCTGATCGAAGCAACAGTATGGCCCACGAACTCGCCCCCCTGCCCTATCCCAAGGAAGCCCTCGAGCCCCACATCGACACGCTCACCATGGAGATCCACCACGGCCGTCATCACAAGGCCTACGTGGACAACCTCAACAAGGCCATCGCCGGCAACGCCGCCCTCGAAGCCAAGTCGATCGAGGACCTGATCGCCGACCTGTCCTCCGTCCCCGAAAACATCCGCGGACCGGTCCGCAACAACGGCGGCGGCCACTGGAACCACACCTTCTTCTGGAACCTTCTGGCTCCGGGCAAGGGCGGCACGCCCACCGGCGAACTCGCCACCGCCATCGCGGCCACCTTCGGTTCCTTCGACACCTTCAAGGAGAAGCTCGAACTCGGCGGCATCGGCCGGTTCGGCTCCGGATGGGTCTGGCTGGTGGTCAACCAGGGCAAGCTCGAGATCGTCTCCACCCCCAACCAGGACAATCCCCTGATGGGCAAGTCCGTGTCCGGAATCGAAGGCAAGCCCATCCTCGGCATCGACGTCTGGGAGCACGCCTATTACCTCAAGTACCAGAACAAGCGCGCCGACTACCTCAAGGCCCTCTGGAATCTGGTCAACTGGGACAAGGTCGCCGCGCTCTACGCCGCCGCGAAGTAAGGCCCCGGAAAGTTCCCGGTTCCCCGTTGCCAGATTCCCGATGAGGCCCG
>CAMCFL010000075.1 GCA_945873715.1 Akkermansia muciniphila | reverse complement strand
CCCGGTGAAGGCCACCACATCGACATCGGCGTGGCGGACGAGGGTCTCGGCGATCTCATGCGTCGGCCCGAGAAGCACCGAGAGCATCGGGCCCGGGAGTCCGGCCTCGTGCAGCAGTTCGGCAAATCTCAGGGCCACCAACGGAGTCTTCTCCGAGGGTTTGAGGATGATCGGCGTCCCGGCGGCGATGGCCGGCCCCACCTTGTGGGCCACCTGGTTCAACGGGTGATTGAAGGGCGTGATCGCGACAGCGCAGCGCAGGGGTTCGCGGGTGGTGAAGATTTTCCGCGGCTTGCCTTGGGCCGAGACGTCGCAGGAGAAGATCTGTCCGTCATCGCGCAGGGCTTCCATGGCGGCGAAGCGCAGGACATCGACGGTGCGCCCCACCTCGTAGCGCGCCTCGCGCAGGGCGAGGCCTGCTTCCGAGGTGATGATCCGCGCGAACTCCTCGCGCCGGGCCTCCAGTGCCATCCGGGTCTTCTCGAGGATTTCGGAGCGTTGGTATCGGGTCGGCGTGGCGGTGAAGCCGGTGGCGGCCGCGATGGCCGCTTCCGCCTCGGCGCGGCCCACCGTGGCCACCGTGCCGACGAGGGCGCCCGAGTAGGGATTGCGGACTTGGAGCAATGGGCCGTTCCCGGCCGGGACGCCGGCTACCCGGCATTGAAGTGTTTGCATGAGGTTGGGCGGAATTGTCGCGGGGGGGATGGTCGCAGGTGTGTGAGGGCACGCCATCCCCTGAAACCAGCAATGGGACCCGGTGGCGGGCTGAGCGTCAGACGCGCAGGAAGATCCGACGCTGGTAGAGGAAGCGCATGAACCAGAAGCCGAAGGCGAGGGAGGTCAGTGCGAGAACGAGTTCCGCGTAGCGGCCACAGGCGGCACCGAGCGGCCCTCCGACGAACAGCTTGGCGAGGGACTCGAAATCGATGAAGCGACCCCCGAAGTAGATCGTGATCGGGTTCACGCCGATCCAGACGAAGGGCATGGCCCACTTCTGAAACTTCCACACGTCGATCACCTGATAGAATGCCGCCAGCAGGAGACAGCTGGATCCTCCGGCGACCAGGACGAACGACGAGCTCCAGATCTTCTTGATGACCGGAAAATGGAGATGCCATGCCCAGCCGACGGCGAGGCAACCCAATCCTCCGGCGATCAGGAGCAGGACCTTTCTGCGGTCGGTGGATGACGGGTCCTTGAGGAGCAGGCCGGCGAAAACCCCGAGGAGACAGCTGGCAATCGCGGGAAGCGTGCTCAGCAGACCTTCCGGATCGTGGTTCCCGTCGTACTTCCGGAGCGGGAGATAACGTTGGTCCACGTAGTTCGCCAGGTTGGCGCCTTCAGCAAAGTTTCCCGCGCCGTGTCCGGGGACCGGAACCAACGACATCAGGGCCCAGTAGCCCACCAGCAGACCGACAAAGACCCCCATCACTGCCCTGGGCTTGAGGAAACAGAAGAGCAGTCCTGAGCAGAGATAGCAGAGCGCGATCCGTTGGAGCACGCCCAGCAGTCGAATGTCTTCGAAGCGGGTGGAGAATCCGCCGTAGCACAGGATCCCGATGAAGTAGAGGAGGGCAGAACGTTGGACGATCCGCAGCGCCACCGTGCGGCGATTGGTTTGCTGAAGGTTCTTTTCGAGGGAGAACACCAATGAGACCCCGGCAATGAAGACGAACAGAGGGAAGATGAGGTCCTCGAAATGCATCCCTTCCCATGCCTGGTGCTGCAGCTGTTTCGCGATGAACCCAACCACTCCGTCGTCGGAGATCTTCTGGAGGCCCCGGACCAGATCACCGGCGCCAACGATCCAGAACATGTCAAACCCCCGGAGCGCATCGAGTGACCGCAGGCGGGCCGTGGGGGGCACCGGCGATCGACCTTCCGGGAGGGGGGAATTCATCGTGAAGATCCAAACAGCGCTGGATCGCAGGTCAGCCGTTCGAGGAGTCGGGCGTCGGCTTCGGGAAATTGGAACTGACCCAGTTCGTCCCGCCGAACCCAGGCGAGTTCGGCGCATTCGATCGGGCGGGGTTCCCCCGACTCGACCGAGCAGAGGAAGAACCGAAGCCGAACGGACTTCTCCGGGTAGTCGTGGGTGATCTCCTCGTACGGGAGCCCGACGCTGGCTGAGAACCCAAGTTCCTCAAGGAGCTCGCGGCGAAGGGCGTTCTCCCAGGATTCACCGGGCTGAAGCTTGCCCCCGGGAAACTCCCAGAGCCCGGCCAGATGCGAGCCGGGCGGCCGCCGGGTGATGAGCAGGAGTCCGGCGCGGAAGATGAGTCCGGCAGCAACGTCAATGACCGTCATCCAAGGACCGATCAGGGCTTGAGGGCCGGGACGATGTTGATCGAATTGGTGGTGGCGGCCGCCTTGTTCAACTCGGGATGGGCCCGGATGAGGGAGGCGCGGCGGATGAATGCGGCGTTGGCCAACTCGCGATCCTTGTCGTTGGCGAGTTCCTCGTAGAGCGCGAGGGCTTCCTTGGGTTGCTTGAGGCTTTCGTGAAGGCGGGCCTTGGCGAGGCGGGCCTTCCCGGCGACCAGAGCTCCCTGCGGATGGGTGATGGCGGCCTGGTAGGCGGCGATCGCCTCGGCTCCACCCTTCTCGGCGTCAACACAGGCAGCAATCCCGTAGAGGCCAATGGCACCCAGGACTCCCTCGGTGTCGGCGGCCTTGTCGAACTGGGTCTTCGCCTCGGCATACTTGCCGGCATTGAAGAATTCGCGTCCGGCCAGAAGCGTGGCGTGGACCGAGGCAGGTGCCCCGGCATGGCGGGCGGCGACCTCGGCGAACTTGGTGGCGTCCGGCGATTGCTCGGAATTCTTGCCTGGCGACAGCAGGAGCAGCAGGTCACGGCTCGCGTCGGACACCGTGGTTTGCCGGCGGTGGTTGAACACCATGGTCACCCCGATGGCGACGACGATGAGGCCGAGCCCGATGAAGACGTTCCGCTTGTTGACCTCGTACCAGGCCAGCAAGTCGATTTGCAGCGAGGATTCCCGCGCGGATTCCTGATTCTCCTTGCTCATGTAAGCCGCGGAGCGTGAGGGCGGGGGTTCTAAAGGCAAGGCGGAATTCAGATCATTCTCCACCAACCCGAAATGGATTTGCGTTGACCTCTGGAGGGCGTCCCGGAGACATAATGATTACTCGAGCGGTCGGATTGACCGACGATTTTGTCAGGAATTACATGGCTAGAGGATCCCGGAACGCGTCAAACAGCAAGCTGGTAGCACCGCGAGCGGTCAATACGACCAAGTACGATGCCCACCACAAGGTGCTCAGCAACACCTATGGAACTTTTGCGGATCTGCGCCGCGAATTGTCGGATTCCAAAGAGAAGGTGGCCGAGCGGGAAGCCGTCCTGAAGATCCTGGCGACCTGCGCCGATCCCCAACGCGCCTATCTCCTGTTCGACGATTACATCGAGAAGCTGGCGCTGCGCCGCTCGGATTTTGGACACCATGACTGGTGGGCCCGGATCCAGACAGCGAGCGCAAAGGCCCGACTGGAAGAAGTCGCCATGCTCTTCCTGCGCTCGAACCGGTCGCTGCCGACCGAGCTGATTCCCTACGCCAACTTCGAGCGGTTCGCCGAGGTGGAGCAGTCCGAGAAGGAGACCGGCTTTGTCCAGGAACTGGAGGACTGGCTGTTTCCGCCGCATCACACCCACCTCGATTCGCCGCGGGCGGCGCTGCGCATCGTGTGCGAGCCGCAGCGCGTCACGGCCAATGTCAACCAATGGAAGTTGGCCGTCCATTTCTTCCTCTTCCGCAGCCGATCGGGAGAGAAGGAACGCTTCCTCTCCGACCTGTGTGACCTGCGTACCCGGGCTGCCCACGAGGCGGAGCTTTTCCCCGCCGAAGACTGGGCCGTGATCGACTGGTTGCACGGCAACTGGGCCGAGAAGGTCAAGGAAGGCGAGATGCTGGTCCTGGAAGGAGCCGACCTGCTGACCTGGCTGGCCAAGTTCGGGCACGGCCCCCGCCTTGAACTGCTGGGCACGGCGACCAACCTGACCTTCCTGGGCAGCATCGCCCAACTGGAGCCCAGGCTGGAGTCCATCGAGGAGGAGATGAGCTTCACCCATGTGCTCAAGCTCTCCGAAGGACGCAGCCGTCAATTGCCCGAGTGCCGGTTCTTCGTGGGCGAGCCGCCTCTGGTCCTCGTGGACCAAGAGTTCTTCGTCGTCCGTGAAGCCCCGCCGGCGCGGTTGCTCGGTCATTGGGCGCAGCGTCCGGTCGTTCCGGTCCGACGCCTTTCCCAGCGGTTGTTGACGGAGCTGCGGAAGACCCGTCCCGGCGGGTCGGAAACCGCCGACTGGAATGCCCTGTGCGAAACCCATCCTGCCAAGCCGCAGTTTGTTTTCGAACTGGCCGACGAAGTGGTTCGGGTGCGGTTGCTGGCGATCAGCGAGCGCGATGGCTCCGAGTGGCAATGGAACGGTCATGAGTGGCAGCGGGTCGTGCAACGCCGCGCGGCAGATCCCCGTCCGGAGCTTCTGGAAGATCCCCGTCTGGCTCCGGCCATCCAGTGGCTGCAGCGCGCCGATTGGTTCACGCCCGAACCGGGACTGTGGGTGCTGGATGCCAACGAACACGCCCTCTCGCAGTTGGCGTTCGCCTGGCAGGAGCGTCCGGCCGACTCCGTATTTCTCGGCAACCCTCCGTTCCAACGGCTATTCCTCAACCGTCGCATGGTCCGTCCCCGCATCGTCCTCAAGGGTTCCGGGATCGACTGGCTGTCAGTCAGTGCCGAGTGGGAAGCCGAGGGTCTCAAGCTCAGCACGGCCGATGTCCAGCGTCTGGCCGCCGCCAACACCCGGTTCGTCAAGCTGCCCGACGGTGGATGGGTGGAGATCGACGTCGATGCCAACCGCAAGGCGCACGAGACGGCGGCCACGTTGGGCCTCGAAGGACTCAGTGCGGATGCCCAGAAGGCCTCGTTGCTCCACGCCAATCAGCTGGACGAGACCACCCTCAACGCCATGGGCACCGAGAAGGTCGTGGCGGCCCTGCGCGAGAAGCTCGTCAACTTCCGCGGGGTTCCCGACACCACCCTGCCCAAGAATGTCTTCGCGGAGTTGCGTCCCTACCAGAAGGACGGTTTCGACTTCCTCTGCAACCTGACCCGTCTGCGACTGGGCGGGATCCTGGCCGACGACATGGGCCTGGGAAAGACGTTGCAGACGCTGACCTGGCTGACTTGGTTGCATGACGGTGCGCCGAAGAAGGATCGCAAGCCCTCGCTGGTGATCTGCCCGGCTTCCGTCCTCCACAACTGGCGGCGTGAAGCGGAGAAGTTCGTGCCCCATCTCAAGGTGCTCGTGCTGCAGTCCGGTGCCGCACGGCACAACCTGCGCAAGCAGATCCCCGAGCACGACATCGTCGTCACCAACTACGCCATCCTCCGCCGTGACCTGGATGAGTTGGGCAAGTTCGAGTTCCGGGCCCTGATCCTGGACGAGGCCCAGTTCATCAAGAATCCGACGGCCCAGGTCACCGTGGCGGTGAAGGAGATCGAGGCCGAGCAACGGCTCGCGCTGACGGGAACGCCGTTGGAGAACCGGTTGCTCGACCTCTGGTCGATCGTGGATTTCATCCAGCCCGGTTATCTCGGCAGCCAGACTTCCTTCAACGAGATCTACGAATCCAAGGGTGAGGGTCCCGAATGGGAGACGGGCACCACCCGTCGTCGTCTCAGTGCCAAGCTCCGTCCCCTGATGTTGCGCCGGCTCAAGCGTCAGGTGGCCCAGGACCTCCCTGAGCGCATCGAGGAGCGCCGCGACTGCGAACTCGACGAAGAACAGCGCAAGTTGTACCTGGCCGAACTGCGCCGAAGCCGCGAGCAGGTGATGAAGACCCTCCAGGAGAAGGGGGTCGCCAAGTCGAAGATGCACGTGCTGGCCGCCCTGACGCGCCTGCGGCAGATCTGCTGTCACCCCCGGCTCGTCGGCAACGACGCGGGTTCGGGCAAGACCGAGACCCTGTTCGAGTTGCTCGAACCCGTCATCGCCTCCGGCAACAAGGTCCTGCTCTTCTCCCAGTTCGTGGAGATGCTCCGGATCCTGGAAGCCGCCTGCAAGGAACGTGGTATCCGCACCCACATCCTCACCGGTGAAACCAAGGCCCGACAGGAAGTGGTCAACGCCTTCCAGGCCGACACTGAGCCCTGCGTCTTCCTGCTCTCGCTCCGGGCCGCCGGGACCGGGCTGAACCTCACTACCGCCAGCTACGTGGTCCTGTACGATCCCTGGTGGAATCCCGCCGTCGAGGCCCAGGCCATCGACCGCTCCCACCGCATCGGGCAGACCCGCACGGTCAATGCCTACCGCCTGATCGCGCCCGGAACCGTCGAGGAGAAGATCTGGGAATTGCAGCAGCGGAAGTCCCAGACCATCCAGGACGTCCTCGGCGAAGAGGGCTTCGCCACCAACCTGACCAAGGACGACCTCGAATACCTCTTCAGCGAGGATTGAGCCCTCCTCATCCCGGAGGGATGGCAGCGATTAGCCCGGGGTACCACCCCGGGTAAATGGCGCAAGAAGTCCAATCAACCCCGGAGGGGTTGAAGCTCTGGCACCCCTCCGGGGTGGGAAGGTTTTTGGAACAACTGACCCCGGGGTGGTACCCCGGGCTAATCGCTGAAACGCCTCCGGCGTACCGCACAGCCGCGGTCCCAGGCGGGGGCAGTGTCAAGATGCCCCTCCTTTCGCCGGGATCAGATCTTCATCCGGGACGCAGGGAGACCCGCGGCGTCAGGAACGGGCGGGCCGCCCATTCCCTCTTTCCAACTTCTCAGCCGTCCAATCGACGTTGGTACTCTGGATCCACCCGGCAGGACTTGCCGAGGACTTGCCGGAGGGGATCGTCCCCGGCGTCGCAGAAGCCCAGATGCGAATGGCGCCGCCAGCCTTCTGCCTGTTCAAACCGGGTGGAGAGCCGGCCGACCTCGGCGGAGAATTCGTCCATGGCCACGAGGTACGAATCCATTCCCTGGCTGCGGTCCAGCCATTCCTTCTGGCTGAGGTGACAGGCGAGGGCGGCACGCTTTCGGGCATGTACCGGCCCCGTGTCGACATAGAGTCCCGCCCGCACCCGCTGTCCCAGTCCATCCCGCAGACCGTGGGGCAGGGCATGGTACACGGACACCGCCCCTCCGTACGCGGCCACGCCCGGGCGCGACCGATAGTTTGGCATGCCCCGGGCAAAGGCGGCGGTGACCGCCAGTCGGGAGGTGTTCATGTGGTCCTCCATGTAGTCCTCCGGCGAATGCGTCAGGATCACCGAGGGTTGGACCTGGCGCACGACGGCAGCCACCCGACGGAGCAGCGCATCGGTGTAAAGGATCTCGAGGTCCCGTGCGAACGGAGCGTGCCAGATCGCTCCGAGTTCCTCGGCGGCCGCCTTCGATTCCCGCCTGCGCAGGGTGGCCAGGCGCGGGCCGGGAATCGTCGCCGATCCCAGGTTGCCCGAGGAAAGGTTGAGGTAATGGATCTGCCATCCGCACCCCGCCAGGCGCAGGAGCGTCCCGGCCATGCAGAACTCGATGTCGTCGGGGTGCGCCGCAATGGCGAGGGCCGTGGGCATGACGCGCTCAGCTGAGGGCGACCGGGCGACCGGTCCGCGCCGATTCATCGGCGGCGAAGATCACCCGATGGGTCTGGAGGGCGTCGGTCAGGCTGGTGAGCTTCATTTCCTCGCGGCGTCCGATGGCGGCGAAGAACGCCTCGAACTGATTCTGATAGGGGTGATCCTTGACGTCTCCGGAATCGACCAGCGGGAAGGAGAGGTTGCTCCACTGGTTCTTGTTCAGGCCGGCCAGTCGCGACGAATGGAACCGGTTGTCGAGGAGGCTGCCATGCGATCCCACCAGATGGGTGTGGAAATAGTACGGCTGCATGCAGTCGATGATCGAGGCCGTCTTGCCCACCCGACCATCACGGAACCGGACCAGTGTCACGGCCGAGGTGTCGTACTCGTACGGCGTGAAATCGGCACTGCGCGACTTGGTCGACATCGAATGGACCTCGACGACATCCGAACCGAGGCACAGCAACAGCGCGTCCAGTGCATGGCATCCGGCTGAGAGCAGGCTCGATCCGCCGCCCTTCCGCGTCACGTTCCAGCGGTACTGGCCATACCAGGGCCCGATGCCGTGGTAGTAGTCGATCTCCCCGTAGTGCACCTCGCCCAGCAGGCCCGCATCGATCACGGATCGGGTGGAGAGGAACTGGGCCGAGTAGCGGCACTCGAAGCAGACGCAGGTGAGGACCCCCGCGTCTGCGACGGCATCGCGAACGGCCAGGCAATCGTCCCAGGACAGGGCGAGGGGCTTCTCGAGGATGAGATGTTTGCCGGCCTTCGCGGCAGCCTGGGCATGCTCGGCGTGCAACCAGGGATAGGAGCAGATGCTGATCACGTGGATCGACGGATCCGCCAGCATGCCCTCCAGGGTCTCGAAGAATCGGATGCCGGGACCGTGAAGGGCGGTCAGGGTCGCCGGGTCCACCGGGCGCGAGGAATGCACCGCCGTCACCCGGGCGTGGGCGGTGGCGTTGATGGCCGCAATGTGGGCGGTGGCGACCCAGCCATATCCAATGATTCCGACGTTGAGTTTGCTCATGCAGAGAGGGGACAGAGACTCAAAAGGGACAGGGCGCGCTCACCGCAATACCGTTGTCCGATCCTGAATCCACTTCAGGTCGCGACTGTTGGGGACGGACAGATTGTGATCGATGCGCTGTCCGAGGGTGGCCTTCTTGAAGGTGCGGGCGTCAAGCCACCGATGAGGTTCCGCGTGACCGTCCACGAAGCCGACCACCCCGCCGTTGTTGTGATGGGTGGCAGGCAGGTGAAAGAACTGGCTGTTGCCATCGCCAGGCATCAGCACGATGAAGGCCGGGGTGCACAGACTCTGCGGCGACAGATCCTGGGTCTGGAAGATCCCCGCTGGGTTGGGCAGATCCGTGGACTTGCGGAAGGAACGGTAGCGGGTCGACAGTCGGTTCTGCATGTCGACATTCGGGCCGAGATACAGGTTCATCGCGTAACTCCGGACCTGCGGCACGGGTCTGCCCCGGCTGAACACGATCGTCGTCTTGTCGGAGGGACACCGGTAGATGTCCTTGGCCGGGATGTAGGGTGCAAAGGCCGCGTACCGGCGGTCGACGAGGTAGGCGATGTTGGTGAAGGAGGCGGTGAAATTGTGGTAGCCGCCCAGGACCCACAGTTTGGGTCCGCCGGCTGCTGCGGAATCGACCTCGCCGTTGGTGACCAGGGACTCGGCGGAATCGTTGCTGTACAGGTTTCCCGCAAGACCGATCTGCTTCTGGTTGTTCAGGCACTTGATCCGCAAGGCCTGCTGCTTCGCTCCCGAGAGCGCGGGCAGAAGCATGCCGGCGAGGATCGCGATGATCGCGATCACCACAAGGAGTTCGATCAGGGTGAAACCGCCCCTGACTGGCGAGGCCGAGCAGGAGAGCATGGTGGATTGAAGTTCCGCACAAGACCCGGTCGAATGCACCGAAAATCTCGGGCGCTACGGGCGCATCTGGACCCTGCCCCCGGGAAGGGAGAACCGGTTCCTCCGTTCGCAGCCGCGGAGCGGCGTGGGAGGGTAGCCCACAGCGGGAGTTGTGGGTCACCCGGAGCAGAGACTCGGGAGCCCCGGAGGGGCGAAGGATGCTTGTTTCCTTCGCCCCTCCGGGGCTCCTGTTTCGTGAGGGAATCCTTCCACCCACAG
>CAMCFL010000074.1 GCA_945873715.1 Akkermansia muciniphila | reverse complement strand
GTCCGCTCCTTTCCCACGCCCGCGCCGGGGTCTTCCTCGGGGGCGGCGGTTCCCGGACGCCGGACCTGGTGGCGATGGCCGAACGGGTGTTCGGACTCCAGGCCCAGTTGGCCCGGGCCCGCGATGTCTCGGGTTCGGTGGCGTCCCTGGATCATCCCGAATTCGCCACCTCCATCGGGCTCGCTCGATTCGGAGCCCTTCGCCTGCGCCAGCAACGCCCCGGAGGCGGTTGGCGCTCCGCCTTTGGAAACTGGTTTCGCCGCTGAGCATGCAACTCCCATTCCCCACCTGACCCTCCCATGGAAGATCTCGCATCGCCCCTTGCACCGGTGACCCCGGCCATGGCCCCGTGCCATGATTTCCGGGTGGTGGCCGTCGGCCGCGCCGGCATCACGGCCATGGAACCGTTGTGTGGCGACGGTGCCCTCTCGGGCGTCGATCTGATTGCCATCCACACCGACGCGACGGTCGTCGAAAGATCCCGCGCACCCTTCCGGCTGGTCCTGCATTGCGGTCAGCCACGCGGACTCGGAGCCGGCGGTGATCCCAGTCTCGGCGAGGCCGCGGCGGAGCGGGATGCCGCGGCGATCCGGCCGTTGTTTCAGGGCGCGCGTCTGGTCTTCCTGTTGACCGGTCTGGGGGCCGGGACCGGAACCGGTGCCGCGCCGGTGGTGGCGCGATTGGCACGCGAGTCTGGCGCACTGGTGCTGGGCGTGGCCACGCTCCCGTTCCATTGCGAAGGTCGCCTTCGGATCGGTCATGCCCAGAACGGTCTCCACTCGCTCAAGGCGTCCGCGGACGCCGTGATCACTGTTCCCAATCAGCGGGTCCTGACCACCCTTGATCGCAACACCCCGGCGCTCGAGGTCTTTGCCGCCGCCAACCGGTTGCTCTTGGATGGCGTGCGCGGCCTCTGGCACGCCTTGAGCCGTCCCGGCCTGATCCAGTTGGATTTCTCCAGCCTCGAACGGCTGCTCCGCGGTCGGCATTCGGAGAGCGTTTTTGTCTCGGTCGAGGCTCGCGGAGACCACCGGGTCCGCGAGTTGCTGGAACGATTCAAGGCCAGTCCGTTCATCGGCGATGAATCGGTCCTCGCTTCCGCCGATGCGGTGCTCGCTTCCATCGCGGCCGGACCCGATGTCCCGTTCGCCGAGATCGAAGCCGTGCTCACCCAGATCCAGCGTCAGGGCGACCAGGCCCAGTGGGTGACCGGAACGAGCATCGATCCCGCCCTGGGCGGCGCGATGATCCTGACCGTGGTCGCTTCGATCGGCGGATCCGCCCCGCTGCCAGAGCCCGTTCCCCGCTCCGATGCCGGCGCAGCCTCGATGCCGATGGAGGGCGAGAGGAGGAGGGCCGAGGATCGGTCGATCAGCGATTTCCTGGGATCGAATTCGACCCCGGGAGGTCGGTCCACCGGTGGACTGGTTCCACCCGCCCCGGAGTTGACAGCGGAACAGCGGGAACACCTGGGTTCCGGCGGCACCCTGCGGGGCGCGTTGCGCGGTGTTTCGCGCAGGAAGAAGGTCGTTCAATCGACCTTCAACTTCGAGTTGCTCAGCCGCGGTCGCTTCGAAAAGACCGAGGCCACCATCCTCCACGGCCAGGACCTCGATGTGCCCACCTTCCTCCGCCGCGGCATCGCGTTGAACTGAGCCTGAAATCCGGCGGTCAATCCGCGCGACGCAGCGGGTTTGAACAACGACGAAGCGACGACCGCAACGACAGGCCCGGTTCATTCCCTCACGTTGCGTCCGTTGCGCCGTGGTGGTGAACCACTCCTCCGGTCGCAGCGGGTTTGACGCCTTGAATCTTGAAACTGAAATCTTTCCCCGGTCCCTCCCCCGGGGAACTTCAAACTTCCAACTTCGATTCCTGAACTTCAAACTTCTCCCACATGAGTTCGCAAGTTCCGGCCGATCTGAAGTACGCCAAGTCCCACGAGTGGGTGCGCATCGAGGGAGACGTCGCCACCGTCGGGATCACCGACCACGCCCAGCAGGAGTTGACCGACGTCGTGTTCGTTGAACTGCCTGCCGTCGGACGTGCCGTCAAGGCGGGGGAAGCCTGTGCCGTGGTGGAATCGGTCAAGACCGCCAGCGACATCTATTCGCCCGTGGGCGGGACCATCTCCGAGATCAACCCCGCCCTTGGCGGTTCACCGGCGCTGGTCAATTCCGAGCCTTATTCCGGCGGTTGGTTCTACAAGCTCCGCCTGGCGGGCGGCACCGATGGCCTGCTGACGCCCGAGGCCTACCGCGCCCAGGTCGGCGCGTGAAAGTTCCCTTCGATCCGTCCCCGATGGATCCGGCCCCGTTGTTCGAGCTGTTCCGCGGCAGCTTCGCCACCGAGTTGCTGGTTGCCGCCACCGCGCACCTCGGGGTGTTCCGGATCCTCGCCTCCGGTCCATTGCACCCCGAGACCGTCCGGGCGGAACTCGGCCTTGAAGTGCGCCCCTTTCAGGTGCTCATCACCGCCCTTCGGGCCATGGGCACCCTGTCCGTGGACGACCAGGGCCGTCTTGCCCTGACGCCCCTGGCCGCCTGCCATCTGGTCTCTTCCAGTCCCCATTACGTCGGCGACTACTTCAGCCTCGCCGCCGGATCCCCCGGTGTCCTGGGGATGGTCGAACGGCTGCGGACGAATCGTCCGGCCGGCAACGACGGCGGCGGCGTGGCCTTCATCTACCGCGAGGGAATGGTCTCGGCCATGGAAGCCGAGGAAAGCGCCCGCTTCTTCACCCTCGCCCTGTCCGGACGCGCACGGAATGTCGCCCCGGTCCTCGCCCAGCAACTTCCGCTCGCTGGCGCAAACCTCGTCATCGATGTCGGGGGTGGCACCGGCGTCTATTCGATCGCCCTCCTGCGCGCGAACCCCGATTTGAACGCCATCGTCTGGGATCGTCCGGAGGTCCTGCGGGTCGCTTCGGAATTCGCCGGCGAAAGCGGAGTGGCCGATCGCCTCGAACTGCGTCCGGGCGACATGTTTCGCGATCCGTTTCCATCCGGTGCCGATGTCGTCCTGCTCTCCAACATCCTCCACGACTGGGACGAACCCGAGTGCCTCGCCTTGCTCCGTCGTTGTGCTGCCGCGTTGCCGCCGGGGGGGCGACTCCTCCTTCACGATGTCTTCCTCGACGACGATCTCGGCGGGCCGCTGCCCATCGCCCTGTACTCGGCCGCCCTGTTCAGCGTCACCGAAGGCCGGGCCTACAGCGTGGCCGAATACCGGCGCATGCTCGAAGCCACCGGATTCAGCGTGACCCAGTGTCTTCCCACCCGGGTCCACTGCGGTGTGCTGGTCGCAGTCCGACGATCGGAGTAGCCTGCGCCTGCGCCTGCGCGCTTGCGCCCGATCCGCCGGTCGCGTACCCGACACTCTACCATGGCCGTGGCTTCCACCTCCGATCCCCTCCGCATCGTGGTCCGGGGTGTCAACTGGCTGGGGGACGCCGTCATGTCCACCCCGGCGGTCCTCCGTCTGCGTGAACGGTTCCCGAAGGCACGCATCGCCTTGCTGACCCAGGCCAAGCTGGCGGGACTCTGGACCGATCACCCGGCGATCGACGACGTCATTGCCCTCCAGCCTGGCGAGAGCGCATGGGCCGTGGCCCGACGCCTCCGGTCGCAGCGCTTCGATCTGGCGGTCATCCTTCCCAACTCCCCCCGGTCCGCCATGGAAGCCTTCCTCGCCCGCATCCCGCGTCGGGTCGGGGGACGCTGGCCGTGGCGCAACTGGATGCTCACCGACGTGGTCGAGGCGCATCCCGGCGCGGTGGCCATGCATCGGCGCGAAGCCGCCGAGATCGAGGCGGCATTGGCACGTCCGAATGCCCCTGCCCACTGGGGCGAAGCCTTGCCACCGGCGGCCGCCCATCACGTCCATCAATACCTGCGATTGCTCCGGCCCCTCGGCGGATGCGTCGACCCGCTGCCGCCTTCCATCGGCGTCAGTCCCACGGTCCTGGCGGAGACGCGGACCCGGTTCGACATCGACCCCACCCGCCTCTGGATTGGAATCAATGCCGGTGCGGAGTTCGGCGCGGCCAAGCGTTGGCCGGTGGAATCCTTTCGCGCGGTCGTAGCCGGGTTGGTCCGGCGGCCCGAGGTCGGCCTCCTGATCCTGGGCGGTCCGGCCGATGTGGAACTCGCGGAGTCGGTGCTTCCTCTGGACCCAGGTCAGGTCCGGGTTCTGGCCGGAAAGACCACGTTGCCGCAATTGGCTGCCGCCCTGAAGTGCTGTGCCGTGGTGGTCACCAACGACACCGGACCGATGCATCTCGCCGCTGCGGTGGGCACGCCGGTGCTGGTCCTGTTCGGCAGCACATCGCCTGAGCTGACCGGTCCCGGTCTGCCGGGGGATCCGAGACATCGATTCCTCCGCCACGAGGTGCCGTGCTCGCCGTGCTTCCTGCGCGAGTGCCCCGCCGATCTCCGATGTCTCCACGGCATCCCTCCGGAACGCGTCCTGTCCGTGCTCAGGGAGATGAACTTGCGTCCGCAGGTGAGCCCCTCTTCTTCTTGACGCGGGTACCCGGCGGCCCGCCGGTACTGTCCCAGGTGGAATGGGAATAGCCGCGGTGAAGCGGAGGAGCGGAGTTTTGGGGCAGGCAGGCGTTTGGAGGTGACTGGGACCAGGAGCGTCCCCGGGCGCGGATGCGTCCTGGAGTGCGTGCAGCGTCAGCTGCCGCTCTGGTCGCGGGAGGTGCGGAGATCGTGGAGGTGCGTATGCCCTTGCGATGTGCGTGAGTCCAACCCTCGCGGGACGTGCGAACAGGTGAGGAGGGTTCGTCGGTCGGTCTCGCGGTGAAGCGGGTGAAAGCGGCAGTTGACGCTGCAGGCGCTCCAGGACGCTCCGCGACGTTGGTAAGTCGGGGCAGGGGATGCGCGGTCCGCGGTTCGTGGTGTGGGAAGGGAGATGTCAGGCGCGACCCCGCCGGGGTCGATGGGGGCTTGGGACGGCGGACCGGCGGTCGAGCGACCGCCGGCTACGTTCCGGGACGCCTCCGGCGTCCGGGCCGGCCGGCGAATGGCGAGGCTCCGAAGGGGGGTGCCCGGCGGCCCGCCGGTACTGGTGGCCCATTCAATCAGGAGTAGCCAGGAACAAGCCGACCCTGACTTGATGTCGTGGATGAAACGAGTCACTGGCATTGGCGGCATCTTCTTCAAGGCGCAGGACGCTCCGGCACTCCAGGCCTGGTACAAGCGACACCTCGGGATCGACGTCCAGGAGTGGGGTGGCACGGCTTTCACCTGGACCGACGATGGCGGGAAGCCGGTCGCGGGAACCACCGTCTGGTCGATCGGTTCGGCGGAAGGGGACCTGTTCGCACCCGGTCGCGCTTCCTTCATGGTCAACTATCGGGTGGAGGATCTCCACGCCCTGGTCCAGGTCCTGCGGGACGAGGGCTGCAACGTCCTGGAGAAGGTGGACGACACCGAGTACGGGAAGTTTGCCTGGGTCATCGATCCGGAAGGCAACAAGGTGGAACTTTGGCAGCCTCCTGCCGGCCAGTGATCGAGGCCCCCAGCGGAATCGATCGGGCGAAGTGAGGAGTGGATCACGGGTGAGTGGCGACCCCGGTTCTTCTGCCGTTGCACAGAGCCGCGGAGGAGCGGAAGAGCGGAGGAGCGGAGATCCGAGACAGCAGGGGTACGAACGAAATCGGGAACGGAACCAACGTTGGGCGCGGATGCGTCCCGGAGGGCGTGCAGCGTCAGGTGCCGCCTTCGCCCGCTCCGCCGCGGTGGGGAGTCGACGAGGGGATCCGGACGCCTGGCATCGGTCTCGAGCCAGCTCTGATGCGCGAGCGCCGGGATCAGATGGGCCATCGCGACGATGAAGACGGGAAGTGTTAGGGCCGCACCCGCCCAGAAGCGTTGGGTCATGTCACGGAGTCCGGGGTTATCCTCCGCGGAATTGGCGGGGCCTACCGTCCTGGGCTGCCGCGCCATGCCGGGGGTTTCACCCCATTGAGAAGAGCCGCAGTTCAAACGAGAGTCATACATTAAAGGCCGGAATGCGCGGCGTGCAAAAAATGCACTGAGCCTGGCAATCGTTGTTGAGACGAGACCAGGGCAATGGCGCAAGTTGAGCCAAGAGCAGGATTTCAAAAGTAGGTTGTATGGGAGCCCTTCGTCAGAGATTTCAATCCGCCTTCCGCGTCACCGCGGCGGTGGTGATGCTTCTCTGGATCGCCAGCAGGGTCGCCTGCTCGTTGCACTGCGCTGGGATGTTGGGGGGCGGAGATCCCGTCACGCCTGAATGTTGCCACAGGGTTGCTGCGCAGGTCGCCGCCAACAGCGGGAACTCAACTTCGCAACCGACTTCGGATTCCTCTGAACCTGGGTGCTGCGGGTGCCTCAAGGAATTCACTGCTGGCAAGCCGGTTGAACTGACGCCACCAGGGTCGGCGATGGTCCCGCAGGGGGTCTGGCTTCGATCCATCCTCGACGAACTGCCGGTTGCTGCCGTAGCGCGCGATACTTGCGCAGACCATCACAGGCAATTGACCCTTCCTGCGATCTTCCTCGGACGCGCACTGCGCAGCCTGGCTCCGCCGTTCCTTCTCGCCTGATGTGACCCGCGCCCCGTCGCGCGCCTCGTCGCATCCGGTTTCCACGCCCAACGGAATTCCCCCTTTGGACGCGCGTGGCCTCCGTCCGGGAGTTGGCTCCGGAACACGATCTGGATCCAAAGCAGAGGGAGAGCACCAGGTCTGGTGCAAAACAATTTGGGAGTGTGCTCCGTCGCCACTCTCGAGACAAAAAACCAAGAAACAAAAAACACTCAGCCAGTATGAACATGAAACTGAACCTCATCCGTAGTCTCGCGACGGCCATTGCCGTCGCAGCCGTGGCCTTTGCGGGCCTCACCGTCCGTGCAGAGCACCACGAAAAGCCGATGAAGCCGATGAAGGGTGCCGAGCACCTGATGCATCTCACCAGCCCGGAGAAGGCGAAGGAACTCAAGACCGGCGATACCGTCGCGATGGTCTGTGCGATGTGCAAAAACGTCGCCGTCACCCGGGTGGAGAAACAACGGGGCCGCGAGTTCCTGACCCCCGGCACAAAGCACGAATGCCCCATGTGCAGCGGCACCGTGACGACCGTTGGTCAACGAATGGATAAGAAGGACATCATCACCCATACGTGCAGCAAGTGCGGCGGGGAATCTGCCTTCTGCTGCGCCACCAAGGGCATGGAGAAAAAGTAGGCAGCTCCGGCGTGGTCGGGTGCAGGGAACCGCTCTGCACCCGGTCGGCCGATAGCTCGACCCCGCGGCTCAAAGCCACGCGAAATACCGTCCTTTCAGGCGCTCCAATGGGTCGCACCGCATGCGGTTGCCGGCCTCGAGTTCGACACCGGAGCGCCATGGTCTGTTATATAATGCGCGCTGTTTCTCGGGGGTGGTTGTGCCGAGTGTCGTCGTAAGCCTGAACAGTCCGCTCGGGCTTCGCATCGGCGGGAAATTGAACGGAGGCCGGTAGGCGAGATGACCCTGGAGGGCGTGGCTTCCGCCGAGGTCAGAGTGGGAAAAAATTCCAATGAAATCCACCCTTCACTTCCACCCGCTCCGACTCCTGCCAAAGGTTCCGGCGCTTGCGGCTGCACTCGTGCTGGCGGGCTGCGTCGGAGTCCGGACGGAGGGTGAGAAGAAGGCTCGGTCAGACCAGGAATCCGTCGGCGAAACCTATCGGCCAGGGGGTGAACGGCCCATTCTTCCGAAGCTGGATGTCAGCGCGCCGCTGCAGCACTTCCTGCTCTTCGCCATGCTCAATCAGCCGCAAGTCGAGGCGTCCTACTATGACTGGGCTGCGTCCGTGCGACGCATCACGGTGGAGCGCTCGCTGCCGGACCCGCGACTGACGTTCTCGTCCGACATCGCGGCCATGGTGATGTCGCTGATGCCGGGGCTGATGATGGATTTCCCCGGTCCAGGCAAATTGAAGTGGGCAGCCAACATGGCTACGGCGGAGAGCGAGGGCAGGTATTTCTCGTTCGAGTGGAGTGTGCTGCAAACGGCGTTCGCGTTGAAGAAGGCCTACTACAACCTCCATTTCCTCGACGCGAAGGTGAAAGTGAACCAGGAGATGCTCCGCCTTGCTGGAGAAATCGAAAGGCTCGCCCGGGCACAGAATGAGGCCGGCAAGGTCACGTTGCAGGACGTGCTGCGGTCGCAGATTGAGCAGGAGAGGCTGACGACGGAGATCGAGAATCTCGAAGACTCCCGCAATCCGTTGCTCGCACAGTTCAAGGCTGCGTTGGGTTTGAAGACGGAGGACACCACGCCGCCCGTGCCGCAGAGGTTTGAATCCACTCCGCTCGATCTGACTTCGGAAAAACTGTTCGCCACGGCGCTGGCACGCAATCCGCGTTTGAAAGCAATGGAGGCTGAAGTGCGTCGTGCCGATGCATCGATCCGGCTCGCCTACAAGGCACGGATGCCGGACGTCAGTCTCGGAATCGAAGCCGATTTGAAGGCCTCACCGGTGATCGTGACTCCGCAGGTCGGTGTCACGCTCCCGATTTGGCGCGACAAGATCGCGGCGCAAATCGCCGGTGCCCAGGCGGAGAAGAAGGCCGCGACGGCGCGCTTGAGCACCGAGCAAATCATGCTGGCGGTGGAATTCGCCGAGAAGTCGTTCCTGTTTCGCGAGTCCAGCCGAACGTTGGGACTGCTCGTGGAGCGGCTCCTGCCCAAGGCGCGGCAATCGCTGGAGGTGGCACAATCAGGCTACGTCTCCGGCAAGGTGGATTTCCTCAACCTGCTGGATGCACAGCGGACTCTGCTGGATTTCCAGCTGTCGGAAGTCGAGGCGCGCGTGCAACGCGAACTGACGCTCGCCGAACTGTCCCTGATCATCGTCGGCACACCGCCGGTGGGTGCGCCCGTCCTGCCGCCCGGCACCATTCCCGCAAAGGAGCGAAGGCCATGAAATCCATCTTCACCAAGAGAAATGTACTCATCGCCCTTGCTCTGGTCGTCGTTGTCGCGGGCGGTGCCTTCTTCTTCAACAAGTCTTCCGATGGCGGCACCGACAACGCAGTAGAGGCGAGCGGACAAATCTGGACGTGCTCGATGCACCCACAGGTGCGCCTCCCCAAGTCGGGAAAATGCCCCATCTGCTCGATGCCTTTGATTCTTGTGACGCCGGGAGCCAAGCGCGCTACAACCAACACAGGGACGAACGCAACGGCGGCGGTGGTGTCCGACTCGATGCTGGAGTTGTCCGACCACGCCCGCGCAATGGCGAGCGTTGAGACTTTCCTCGTCCAGCGCCGAAAAATGAGCCGCGAGATTCGCGCAGTCGGCAAGGTGCAATACAACGAAACGGCGCTGGCGAACATCACCACGCGCGTCGAGGGCTATGTTGAGCGGTTGTTCGTAGATTACACCGGCATCGAAGTGAAAGCGGGCGACCATCTGGTGGAGATCTACAGTCCCGACCTCCTCGTCGCACAACAGGAGTTGCTCATCGCGCTGGACGGACAGCGCAACGCGGCGCTCGTCGAGTCGGCCAAACGCAAGCTGCTGCTCTGGGGCCTCACCCAGGTGCAGGTGGACGACCTCGTGCGCGACAAAAAGGTGAGTGATCGCATCACGCTCTTCTCGCCGATTCATGGGACGGTCACGGAGAAGAGGGTCGTGCAGAAGCAAATGGTGAAGCCGGGCGAGATGCTTTACCGGCTCGCCAACCTCGAGTCCGTCTGGGTCTATCTCGACCTCTACGAATCGGAGCTGCCCTGGGTTCAATACGGGCAGATGGTCGAAACCAAATCCGAGGCGATTCCAGGCCAGAGCCTTTTCGGTCGCG
>CAMCFL010000073.1 GCA_945873715.1 Akkermansia muciniphila | reverse complement strand
TGCCACATGACGGCCCACCCGACCGTAGCCACACAGGATGACGTGCCCTCGCAAATTCCGGATCTGTTCCATACGACGTCGGTCTGCCCACCGTTGTTGCCATTCGCCGGAGAAGAGAGACCCGGCAAGGGTCGTGATCGAATAGGTTCCGATCACGACCCCGCCGAAGATCAATCCGATGGTGAAGGCCCGCCCGGTCTGACTCAACGGGTGGATCTCACCAAAGCCCACGGTCGTGACGGTGATGACCGTCATGTACACCGCATCGAGCCATGGCATGTGCTCGATGAAGCGGTATCCGGCCGTGCCAACGGTCAGCAAGGCCACCAGAGCCACCCCGGCAATCCGGACGGGATTCAGGATTGCGCGGCGAACGGACATGAATCTGAAAACCGCAGTGGTTGATCCGCAGATGGGGAGGCCCCTGGAAGCGCCCTAGGTGTGCAAACCCTCCCACCTTGCGGGTGAGAACAAGCCAGCGGGAAGTAACTTCGCCATCTGCGTCATCTGCGGATAGAACTCCGGTTTCCAGGATGAAGCCTTCGAGGCGTTGCTACTTTTTCCCGGCCGTCTTGCTGCGCGGTTGGCTGGAGCGCTCGGCAGGCTTGGCCGACGCACGCGGTGCCTTGCCTCGGGGCGCAACCTGACGGACCTCGGTCCGGGTCGCCTTGCCACGGGAATCACGGGCCCCGGGATGTTCCGCTGCCGCGAGGGGCTTCTTGGTCCGACGTGACGCCTGATCCTTGAGTGGTACCGCCAGTGGGACCTGAGCGGTGGGCGGCGGGGGAGCGACGACCAGGGGAGGAGGGGAATCAACTGCCTTCTTTGGTTTAGCCATGGAGGAAAGCTACCATCCTGCGCCCGCAATGCACGACCTCCCTTGGCTTCTGCTCAACCGAAATGGTGGCCCACCGGTACGACGTGAGGAGACTCTGACTTCCATCCGGACCCACCCCGGCCCACGCGCGTTCCCCGCCCGATTGAAGTGAGCCTCGTTCCCTCGTCGCCTACCGGTAGGAGGCGACGTGAGGAGACTCTGACTTTGCTCCGGACGCGACCCGGCCCACGCGCGTTCCCCGCCCGATTAGAATGAGCCTCGTTACCTCGTCGCCTACGTAGGAGACGAGATGCGCCCCCCGGGGATTGCTTCGTCCGGCGTTTCTGTTCCAGTGCATGCAATGCGATATCTCCCTGCTCTCTCCTCACGGGGACTTCTGGCCGCTGGCGTGTTGTTGGCAGTCCTTTCCACCCTCCAGGCCGAGAATGTCGTCATCCCGGCTTCTGCCGACACTTCGATCTTCTCCGTCAATCCCGGCAACAATCTCGGAGGATTGTCCGACGTCCCACTCGGCCCCATCAACCGGGACGCGAATGCGCAGGGATTCTTCGAGCAGGGAAGGATGCTGGTTCGATTTGACCTGGCCGGACGCCTCCCTGCCGGAGCACAAGTGACGGGAGCCTCACTCCGGCTGACGGTCGTCAAGGAACGTTCATCGGGTGCCGCGCTGACGGTCGATGCGCATCGCCTTCTTGTTCCGTGGGGCGAGGGGGTGGGCGACGGTTCCAGCAGTGGCACGACTGCGAATCCCGGGGAGGCTTCGTGGACCCATCGCCTGAATGGACAGGCTCTCTGGGCGCAAGCCGGTGCTGGGCAGCCAGCGGACCGTGTGACGGCGCGAAGCGGGACCACGGTTGTCGACAACGCAGGCTCGTACACCTTCGCCAGCACGCCGGAATTGATCTCCGATATTCAGTCATGGCTTGCCGATCCAGCCGCCAACCAGGGATGGATCCTCCTCCCGCGCTCGCCGATGGCCAAGGGATCCGCCAAGCGCATCGTCACGCGGGAGAGCGCTTCCGGGGCGCCAACGCTGACTTTGACCTATACGGTTCCACCTCCGCCGGAGCTCCGGCTCGACTCCATCCGCCTTGCCGAAGGGAAGCTGGAGCTCAGGTTTCGCGGCGAACCCGGGAACATCTACGAGGTGCAGTCGGCCGACCGTCCGGAAGCGACCGTCTGGCAGCCCTTGACCAATTACATCGTCAAGCTGCTCCCGATCGACGCCCTGGCCACCGACGTCCCGGATCAAGTGGTCCGCTTCTACCGCGTCGCCATCACCGGGCATGTGGACTGAGCGGGGCGGTTCCTCTTCATCCCATCAGGATCCGTTCGCGCTTCGGATCGTAGGGCGTGCGCAGGTGGGGGGTGGCGGCGATGCGGCGGTCGTCCACGAGGAGTTCGTATTTCCCTTCGAGGATCCATTCGCGGCTGACGGTGGAGCCTGCGTTCTTGACGTATCCCAGGGCAACGCCGCCCCCCAGGGTGTGGCCGTAGCTGCCGCTGGTGGTGTATCCGACTCCCACGCCGTTCCGGAAGATCACTTCGCCACCCCAGACCGGGGGTTGCGGATCCTGAAGGACGAACTGGGTCAGGAGCTTTCGAAGTGGACGTTCCCGGGCTGCCAGCAGGGAGGTCCTGCCGAGGAATTCCTTCTCCCAGCAGAGGGTGAAACCGAGCCCGGCCTCGAAGGGGGTCTCGTCGGGGGAAAGCTCGGCACCGAAGGCCCGGTAAGCCTTCTCGATGCGCAGGGAGTTGATGGTGTAATGACCGGCATCGGCGACCCCGAGGGGCGCGCCGGCGGCCTTGAGGAGGTCGTACACGTGGGCTGCCTGCTCGGAGGCGACGTGCAGTTCCCATCCGAGTTCGCCCACGTAGGTGAGGCGGACGGCGCGGACGGTGGCCATGCCGATGCTGAGACGCTGCGAGGTGCCGAAGGGGAAGGCGTCGTTGCCCAGGTCGGCGTCGGTCACGCTCGACAGCAGTTGTCGTGAGAGCGGGCCCATGACTCCGATCACCGCCCAGGAGGAGGTGATGTCCGCCGCCTCGGCGCGATGGCCGGCGAGGTGTTGGCGCAGCCAGGCGAGATCGCGGGTGGCCTGGGCCGAGCCGGTGATCAGATGGAATTCTTCCTCGCCCACCCGGATGACGGTCAGGTCGCTCTCATATCCGCCGCGCTCGTTGAGCATCGGCGTATAGACCACGCGTCCCGCCTCCACCTCCACCTGGTTACCGCAGAGGAACTGGAGGCGCGCCAGGGCGTCGGCTCCGCGCACCAGCAGTTTGCCGAAGCCGGTCTGATCGAAGAGTGCGACCCGCTCGCGGCAGGCGGCGTGTTCGTAGGCATGGTTGCCGAACCAGTTCTGGCGTCCGAAACTGTATTCGAGCTCCGGGGTGGCTGCGCATCCAGGCACCGAGCGGGCGAACCAGTTCGGCCGTTCCCATCCGCCCTTGGTACCGAAGGCCGCACCGGCGGCGGACATCCGTTCATGCAGCGGGCTCAGTCGGACATTGCGGGCGGTGAAGGGTTCGCGGTTCGGCCAGGCCATCTCGTAGTGGAGGCCAAGGGATTCGGTCACGCGTTCGCGCAGGTAGCCTCGGTTGTTGGCCCAGGCCCCGAAACGTCGGATGTCCACCCCGGACAGGTCATAGGGCATCGCCCCGCCGACGATCCATTCGGCCAGGGCTTTCCCGGCCCCGCCGGCGCAGGCGATCCCGGCCGAGTTGAATCCGGCGGAAACATACAGGCCCCGAAGCTCCGGGGTCTCGCCGAGGAGGAAATTGTTGTCCGGGGTGAAGCTCTCCGGCCCGTTCACGAAACGGGAGAAGCCCGACGCCTTCAATCCGGGAATGCGCAGCAACCCTTCCGCCAGGGGTTGGGCGAACTTCGGCCAGTCTTCCTCCAGCAGGCCGAAGGAGAAATCGTCGGGGACCCGGGGCACATCCCAGATCTTGGTGGTGCGTTGGAAGGCTCCCAGCAGGACGCCTCCGCCGGCACCGTCAGGAAGATCTTCTCCCCGAAAATAGGTCGAGCCATCCATGTCGCGCGTGCAGGGGCAATTGCCGTCGGCTCCCGGCAGTGCATTGCTGACGACGTAATGATGTTCGACCGGGTGGAGTGGGATGCTGACGCCGGCTTCGAGGGCGAGCTGACGCGTCCACATTCCGCCGGTCAACACCACGTAATCGGCGGTGATGTCCCCCTGGTTCGTGTGCGCACCGAGGACGCGTCCGTTGCGATGGATCAGACCCGTGACCCGCACGCCTTCACGGAGGGTTGCCCCCGACGCGGCCGCTCCCTTGGCAAGGGCGAGCGGCACCTCGCCGGGAAGCACCCGTCCGTCGTGGGGAATCCAGAAGGCACCGGCCAGATCATCGACCCGGATGCAGGGAAACTTCGACTGGGCTTCGGCCGGGGTGATCTCGTGGCACTCCACTCCGAGGTAGGAGGCGACGCCAGTGGTGCGACGGAACTGCACCATGCGGTCGCGGTTCCGGGCGAGCAGCAGGCTGCCCACCCTGCGCCAGCCGATGTCATGGCCGGTGATCTGATGGAGCCGCGCGTAGAGATCGGCGGAGTCCTGGTTGATCCGCATCATGCTGCTGGAGACGCGGAGGCGTCCGACCATGCCGGCGGCGTGCCAGGAGGTGCCGCCGGCGAGCTTGTTCTGCTCGACCAGGACCACGTCGCGCCAGCCGAGTTGGGTCAGGTGCCACGCCACCGAGGTGCCGGCCACGCCACCGCCGATGACCAGGACGCGGGTGTGGGAAGGAATGGACTCGCTCACGGCGTGATCCTGTCGGATTTCCAGACCAAGTGCATCCCCGAGGGTGGGTAGAGGAACCTTTTCCCGGGGCCGCGGGCGTCCGCGCCCGCCTCTGGGGGACGAGCTCCCGAGTCCGTGATCCTCCGGGGTATCCGGCGGCCCGCTGCTACCGGGATGGATGGGAGGCGGTTTCACCGAAGTGGGGAAGGGGATGGAGCCGCGTGGGCTCGCCGTTTCCCGGAGTTTCAGACTCGCGAAGCTCGTTTCTCCGGCGGTGGCGGTGGCGAAGCGCCCGCTGAGGGCAGCGGGCCTACAGGTGGGACGGGGTGCCCACTCCCCGGGTTTGCGTCCCTGCTCCGACTTGAGGAACCTCGCGCAGATCTTCCCCACGATGAAATACTCCTACGACGAGCTTGCGCAGATGATCGATCATTCGCTCCTGCATCCGACGATGACGGATGCGGATCTGGAGCAGGGTTGCCGGATCGCCGCCCGGTATCGGGTGGCGTCGGTGTGCATCAAGCCGTACGCCGTGAAGCAGGCGGTGGAATGGCTTCGGGACACGGGGGTGCGCGTGGGTGCAGTCATTGGTTTTCCCCACGGCAACTCGGCAACGGAATCCAAGCGCTACGAGACGGAGTTGGCCTGTCGCGACGGCGCGGTGGAGATCGACATGGTGATCAACCTCGGCAAGGCACTGGGCGGCGACTGGGACTTTGTCGAGCAGGACGTGAAGGCGGTGTGCGAGGAGGCCCACGGGCGGGGTGCCCGGGTGAAGGTCATCTTCGAGAATGATTACCTGACCCAGGGCGGTGCCGGCCTGGGGAGCGATGATTTCAAACGCCGCCTGTGCCAGATCTGCGAACGCGCCGGTGCCGACTGGGTGAAGACGTCGTCGGGCTACGGCTTCGTGAAGCAGGCCAACGGCGGCTACAGCTATCAGGGAGCCACCGAGCACGATCTGGCCCTGATGCGCGCCAGCGTCTCGGAAAAGGTCCAGGTCAAGGCCGCGGGGGGCGTCCGCGATCTCGACGGTCTGATCCGGGTCCGTGATCTGGGTGCCTCACGCTGCGGCGCGACGGCCACCGCGGCCATGCTGGATGAATACCGGCGTCGGGTCGCAGCCGAGGAAGCGGGTCAGACGGCCTCCGTCACGGCCGCGGCGATCGGGAGCGGGGGGTATTGAGGGGCCCCTACGGCCGCACGGCGACGTCCACCGTCTCGACGGCGATGCGCCAGTCTTCAAATCGGGCTCCGAGCGTAAGCACGCCGAAGGTGGCAAAGTTGAAGCTGCAACCGAGCCCGTAAACGCTGTCGGGCGACACGTTCAACGTCCACACCGAGCCCTCGGGCAGCGTACGGCTGGCATCGGTTTCGATGGCCTTTTCCAGCGCGGTGGCTTCCGTGTTCTGGGCGGCGGCGGAGTTGGTTTCCTGCCAGTGACGGAACAATCCCCGACTGGCCACCAGGCGGCGCATGAGGGGATTCGGCAGGCCCGAATGCTGGTGGGCACGGATCACGGCATGGAGTCGGGCGGCACCCTGACCTGCGGAGCGGAGCAGGTAGCTCACGGCCGGTTGACCGTAGACAAAGGCGCGCTCTGGATTGTGGGAAAAGGCGGCTTCATCGCGGAACACGGTGAAATCATTCCACATGAATCCGATGACGCCGGGGGTGGTGGGGGCGAGCGGGAGGAAGTCGTTGAGCTGTCCACGGGCGGTCGAGGCGTCCGCGGCGGACGTCAACCAGTCGGGGTGATCGCGGAGGTAGGCGGCCTGACGCAGGGGACCCAGCAATTGGTACTGGTTTGTGCCCGTTGCCTCCAGGAGCGCACCGGGGGCAAAGCCCGGTTCCATCCCGCCATGGCAGAGTTGGACGAAGTTCGTCCCACTGCCCAGGTAGAGCACGACCGGAAGGAAGTCGTAGACCCGAAGCAGCTTCTCCGCCTTGAACGCGGCACCGTACTTGGCCTGGCCCTCGGCCAGGAATCCGTAGCGCGCGACGAGGTTGACGTCCTCGTGGTTGCCCCGCACCAAGTGGACCCGGTCCGGGTTCGCCAGCTTGAGGCGGAGCAGGGTGTAGATCACCTCGACGCCGTACAGGCCGCGGTCGGTATAATCCCCGAGGAAGATGACGTGGAGGTTGGGGTCGGTGAGCGTGAATCCGTCGAGCCACCCACGCTCCTGCAACCGTCCGAGGACCGCCAGGAGGGATCGGACGTCGCCGTGGAGATCGCCCTGGAGAAACACCCTGGATTCGGGGGTCAGGACGAGCTTGGCGGCGAAAGGCTCGAAGGGAAGCCGCGGCGCGGTGAACCAGGTCCGCGTGACATCGAGGAACGTTTCGCGCCGCGGTGCCGTCCCCACCCAGTGGCTGGCGTTCGAAAGCGGTCCGTTGGTCGCCAGGGCGAAGGTGGCGTCGAGCACCCGGTCGAACTCGGCGAACGTCTGCAACGGAAGCAACGACTTCGGTGGCATCCGACCATTGAGCACGCGGTTGGGGGGAAGCTTCGCACAGGCCGCCCGCCACTCGGCGAACGTCGGGGGCGCGTCCGCCCCGTGCAGGCTTCCGGCCGACAGCAGCGCGATCCACAGGCATCGGCCGAGGTCCCGGAGAAGAGTCATGCGAAGCACTTCGAATAAATGCCACGCTCCGGCCTCGCTGGCGAGCGTCGGAGGGACGAGCTCCGCGAGTCCGTGACCCCCTTGAGTTGGTCGTCGCTGTAGGCCGCCTGCCCTCAGGCGGCGCTGAGGAAACGCCCGCTGAGGGCAGCGGGCCTACAAGCCAGGGAGTTCGTCCCTCCGGAACTCATCCCGCCGGAGGGCCGCCTACGTCGCGAGGGCCAGGTCGCCGCGGGAGCGGGCTTCGCGTCCGTAGACCCATTCAAAGATGGGCGTGGCCATGAGGGTGGTGACGATGGCCATGACCACCATGATGGAGAAGAGTTCGTCCGTGATCAGTCCGCGCTCGCGTCCGATGTTGAGGATGATCAGTTCCATCAGACCTCGGGCGTTCATCAGGGTGCCGATGGCCAGCGAGGTCCGGTTGTCCTCGCCGTGAAGTCGGGCGGCGGCCCAGCAGGCCCCGAACTTTCCGAGGCACGCTCCCGCGAGGACGACCAACGCCACGGCCCAGAGGGCGGGTGTGGTGACGAGATCCAGCCGGGTGTTGAGGCCGGAGTAGGTGAAGAAGGTCGGGAGCAGGAACACCACCACGAAGGGTTCGATCTGCCGCATCAGGGCTCCGCTGAATTTTCCGCGCGGCATGGCGCACCCGAGGATGAAGGCACCGAACACGGCGTAGATCCCGATCGCATCGGTGAACCACGAGGCGAGCATCACCAGCATGAGGACGGTGGCGAGGATCGACTGCGGCAGGGTGCCATCGGGTTTGACCGTGTCCTCCAGTCGGGCGAGGAGGCGACGTCCGACGGTCAGGGTGAGGCCGGCGTAGAGGACGCCTCCGCCGATGGCCAGGATGGCGATGCTCCAGTTGTCCTGGAAGCTGGCGAGAACCACTGCGAGGAGACACCACGCCGCCGCGTCATCCATCGCTCCGGCGGCGAGGGCGAGGGTGCCGAGGGAAGTTCCGGCCAGGCCGCGTTCAACGATGATCCGGGCGAGCATCGGGAACGCCGTGATGCACATGGACGCACCGAGATAGAGGACGGCTTCCCAGGTCTGGACCTTGGCGGTGAAGAAGGTGCCCGGGCTCTGGACGAGCCACAGGGCGATGATCCCGCCCAGGATGAAGGGGGTGATCATGCCCGCCAGTGAGACCGTCGCCGCCGCCCCGGCCCGGGCACGGAAGAGTTCCGAACGGAATTCGACCCCGACCAGGAACATGTAGATCGAGAGCCCGACCTGGCAGGTGGCGAAGAAGATCGCCTTGGACTGGGGAGGAAAGAGCCATTGTTGGGCGGGTTTGATGAACTCGAACAACCCGAGGAGAGAAGGCCCGAGCAGCACGCCCGTGATCATCTCGGCGACCACCTGCGGTTGACCGATCCGGCGGGCGAGCAGGCCGACCACCCGACAGGCGGCCAGCACGACCGCCAGTTGCAGGAAGAATCGGACTGAAAGTTCAAACGACGTCATGGACGGCGCCTACGCTCTCCATTCAAGGGTGGGCGTCAACTTCGGCTTCGTCCTGCGTCCGCTCGTTGGGGCGAATGGCGGGTCTGCGGGGGTGAGGCGGAGGCACGGCCTACGCCGGGACCACCGGCAGATGCCAGACGATCTTCCCGCCCACGATGGTGTGGGTGGCCCGGCCCTTCATGGTCCAACCGTCGAAGGGGTTGTTCCGCGACTTCGAGGCGGTGTCGTTGCGGTGGCAGACCCAGGCGAGGTCCGGATCGATGACCGTGACGTCGGCGACGGAGCCCACCGCCAGCGTGCCGCGGCCCTGGTCGAGGGCGAGCATCCGGGCGGGGTTCGAGGTCAGTTTGGCGAGCAGGGCGGGCAGGGGCAGTCGGCCGGTGTGATGGAGTTGCATCAGCGACAACGCCAGTTCGACCTCCAGTCCGACGATGCCGAAGGGCGCGGCATCGAACTCCACTTCCTTCTCGGCTTCCGTGTGCGGCGCGTGATCGCTGGAGATGATGTCGAGGGTCCCATCCACCAGTCCTTCCAGCAGCGCTTCGCGGTCCAGCGCCGTGCGGAGGGGAGGGTTCATCTTCCAGTGGGTGTGGTAGGCAGGCCAGGTGGGCAGGGGACGGGTGGCGAACCAACGGGCGGCCAGTTCCTTGCCGTCCGAAGCCCAGAACGCTTCGCTGCCGGCAATGCTGGAGTCGGTCAGGACAAAGTGATGGGGACAGGCCTCACCGGAGATGGGGACGCCGCGCTTGCGGGCCTCGCGAAGCATCCGGACCGACGCCGCGGAGCTGAGGTGCTGGCAATGGATGTGGGTTCCGGTCTGTTCGGCCAGCAGGATGTTGCGGGCAACGATCATCTCTTCGCCGGCGGCCGGCCATCCGCGCAATCCGAGCACGGAACTCCAGTAGCCCTCGTGCATCACGCCGTCGCTGACCAGTCCGTAATCCTGGCAATGATCCATGACCGGCAGTTCGAACTGACGGGCGTACTCCAGGGCCCGGCGCATCAGATCGTTGTTCTGGATGCAGTGCCCGTCGTCGGTCAGGGCCACGACGCCCGCGCGGGCCAGCGAACCGATGGAGGCCAGTTCCTCCCCGGCGATGCCCTTCGACAGGGCCCCGGTCACTTCGATCCGGACGATGGCTTCGCGGGCCTTCTCCTGGATGAGCGCCA
>CAMCFL010000072.1 GCA_945873715.1 Akkermansia muciniphila | reverse complement strand
CCAAGGAAACGTTGGTGGTCTTCAGCAGCGACAATGGACCCTGGATGATCTTCGATCATCACGGGGGCAGTGCCGGTCCGTTGCGCGAGGGCAAGGGCTCGACCTGGGAGGGTGGGATGCGGGTCCCGGGCATCGCCTGGTGGCCCGGGCGGATCCCCGCGGGATCGGTGCAGCGTGAGATGGCCGTGACCCTGGACCTGCTACCTACTTTCGCGAAGCTCAGCGGATCCCCACCTCCCCAAGGCACGATCGACGGCATGGACATCACACCGCTCCTTTTCGGTACTGGGAAGGTCGAGCGCGGAGCGTTTCTGTACTATCGCGGGACCACCCTCTTTGCCGCGCGCCTGGGCCAATGGAAGGCGCACTTCATCACCCGCTCCGGCTACGGAACGGATCAGCCGATCCCGCATGACCCGCCGCTCCTCTTCCATCTGGGTGAGGATCCGGGCGAGCGATGGAGTCGCGCCGGGGAGCACCCTGAGGTGTTGGCCAGGATCCGGGAGGCGATCGACGCTCACCGGGCGACACTTCAGCCGGCGGCGATGCAACTCGAGGAAACGATCCCGGAAGCCAGGTAGAAGCCTCGCGTGCAGGCCGGTTCCTCAACCCAGCGGCACGGACTGGACCCGCCGACAGACCAACCGCAGGACATCGCCCCCTTGCGGGTTGGACAGCGAGCCACGGAGAAAACGGAGTAAACGCCGGGTGGCAGGGACGATGCCGCACGCGCGGAGTTCCGCCCGCCACAGTCCGAGAGCGTGGTGGCGGGTAGTGGTCTGTGGAGGTGCCAATGGCTCGAACCCGTGCTTCCGGATCATGGCCACCAGATTGTCCGGATCGAAATACCAGAAGTGATAGGGATGGGAGAGGTGCATCCACTCCCGGCCGTCGGTGTCCAGTCGCACGGCGGCTCCATTGGGAACGGCGATGTGGAGCAATCCACCGGGAGCCAGGATCCGGTGTAGTTCGCGAAGCTCGGCATTCGGGTCGGGCACATGCTCCAGGCTATGGGACATGATGGCGGCATCGAACGACTCTCCGGGCAGATGGAGGTCCACCAGGTTGCCGACGCGCACTTCCACCCCGTTCTCCCCCGCCTTGGCGGCCGCCGAAGGACTCAGATCCGTCCCGAGGACCTTGCAGCCCCGGGACTGCAGGTACATCAGGATATCCCCGTAGCCGGACCCGACCTCCAGCACGCGCATGCCGTGACGGCCATCGATGCGGACGTTGATGTCGAAGAGCCAGCGGGCCAGAGGCGCGGCTGCGAACCCGGCGAGCTGGGTGGAGAGTCGGGCGTCGCGGGGACGTGAAAAGGAATCCCGCAGGAAATCCCAGACCACCTGGGCACGTGCACTGCGGCGGCGACCTTCGAAGGCGTTGTAGCCGGTCTCCTGCTGGTAGTAGTGGCCGATGATGTCGGGGCCTGGTCGCGGCTGGAGTCGGCGCAGTCCGCACCCGGCGCATTTCCACACGTGGGACATCCCGCCGGGAGCATCGGGATGGGGAACCTTCAGGGCCGACTCGCCGGCGGTCTGCCCGCACTGGGCGCAGGTGGGGAAGATCCATCCGGCGGTCAACGCCGACGGCAGGGGACCCGTGGGTGGTGCGACCTTAGCGGGCGTCACTGGCGTCATCTCCTGCGATGAACTCCTTGGCCTTGCGAACGAAGTCATCCGGTTGGCGGGCGAAGTCGGCACTGTCGGTTTCAATGGCGATGCGGCCGGTATAGCCGGATTCGCGGAGGGCCTTGAAGAGGCCCTTGTAGTTGGCATCGCCTTCGCCGATGTGGGTGTCGTTGGCCACGTCATCCCCCTTGGTGGTCTTCTGGACCTTCTTGTCCTTGAGATGGATGTCGAAGACCCGGCCCTTGTAATCCTTGTAGATCTGGGCGGCATCGAAGTGGGCGCTGGTGATCCAGCCGACATCCAGACACACGCCGAGGCGTGCGTCGCGGTTGAGGACGACCTGGCGGACGACGGCAGGATTACCGTAGAGGGATTTGATGCCGTGGTTATGGACGGCAACCTTGATGTCGTACTCCTTGGCCAGTTCCTCGAGGTTGTCCCAGATGCGGAAGTCGCCGGGTTCGACGATCAGCAGCTTCATGCCCATGAACCGGGCGAACTCGAACAATTTCCGGTTCTCTTCCTTGTCCATGGACGTGCCGGCGACACCGTAGGTGTAGGCACGGAGGCCGACGGCTTCGAGGCGGGCCTTCTTGGCGGCCAGCTGATCCCGGGTCTCCTTCTTGTAGTCGAGATGATTGGGAATCAATTGGAGATCCTTGATTCCATGGCGTTGGGCGAACTCGACCACCTGGTCGAAGTTCAGGTTGCGCAGGGTCCAGGTCTGGATGGCGACCTGATCGGCGAGACCGGCAGCCTGGGTCATACCCGGGGAAAGCAGCCCAGTCAGCAGCGCGGCGAGACCGCCCCAGCGGGCGAGGAATGTACAGGTGATCATGTCTTCAAGGTGGTCAAGTCCTGCCCGGGCGGGAAGCTCCAGGTTCCAAGGACGTCAACCCTTCGGTCCGTCCTCGCGCCGTTTGCCGGGTTCCCCTGGGGCACCGGTTCCCTCCGGAAGGGCTCCACGACGTTCGGGGTAGGCGTTCTCGTCGGGACTGAGCGGGCGATGATAGTACGACGAGTAATAGTACGTGGTATAGTAGTAGTATGGGTTGTCGATCGGCACGCCGTTGACGATCAGACCGAGGATCGGAGCGCCCCGCTGGTGGATGGTGGCGATGCCCATCTTGGCGAAGCGCATCGAGGTCTTGCCGGCGCGCACCACGAAGAACAGCCCGTCCAGATAGGCGGCGATCGAAAAGGTGTCGTCGATGGCGGTGAGCGGCGGGCAATCGAAGATGACGTAATCGAAACGCCCGCGCAGCTCGATGATCAGATCCTTGGTGGCTGGACCGATGAGGAGTTCGGAAGGATTCGACGGGCGCGCACCGGCGCGCATGAAGCTCAGGTTGTCGATCCCGGTCTCGCGGATGGCCTCTGCCAGTCCGAGTTTGCCTTCGAGGACTTCCGCGAGGCCCATTTCCAGGGGTTGCTCGAAGTAGCCGTGGACGTTGCCGCGACGGAGGTCGGCATCGATCAGCAGGGTTCGATTCCCGGAGTTCGCCAGCGTGATGGCGAAGTTGGTGGTGAAGGTCGTCTTGCCGTCGCCTGGGACGGAGGAGGTGACGGCGAGGAGCCGCTTGCTGTTGCCTTCCGGCGAAAGGAGCAGCGCGGAACGGATGCCGCGGAGCGATTCCGCGAACATGGTGTGCGCCTTCATCCGGGTCAGCACCAGGTAACCCTCCCTGTAGTGCTTCTTGTCGACCTCGGGGAGCTGTCCGAGGATGGGTTCGCCCAGTTCTTCCTCGATGTGTTCCGGGTTGTCGAGGCGGTCATCCAGCTTGTGCAACAGGAACATCAGGCCCAGGCCAATCACGAAGCCGACGCCGGTGCCGGCGGCGATCAACGACGGGCGGTTGGGCGCGACCGGCGCGGGATCGCCAGTGCCCCGCTCGAGGACCGTGAACTGTTCATCCTCGGTGGCGATCCGGCCCATGGATGAAAGCGCCCGCTCCAGGCTGTCCAGTTGCTCCTTGATGATGGCGATCTTCTTGGTGCGGCTTTCGTACTCGGTCTCGAGGGTGTTCTTGTCGTAGACCTCGTCCTCGATGGACTTGATGAGCGGCACGTAGGATTCCTCCTGGATCCGGAGCTGTCGGATGCGCGCGGCGCGGTTGCCTTCCACCATGTTGAGGACTTCCTCAATCTCCTTCTTCCGGGTGGCGATGTTGCGCGCGAGATCGCGCATATAGGGGTGATTGGTGCGCAGCGTGATCTGCTTTTCCTCGAAGAGTTGCTCCAGCTTGAAGATCTCGAACTTGAGGCTGACGTAGGTGGCCGAGCTATTGGCGTCGTCCTGTAGGCGGGTGTCCGCTTCGCGGCGCTTGGTCCCCGGATCGGGTTCGGTCCCGGGTTTGTTGAGTCCGCTGGTTGCGAGTTCCTCGCGGGTGGCGTTCTCCCACAACTGCCGCTCGGTATTCAGTCTGAAATACTCGTTTTTCCCGGCTTCTAGCCGTTCGCGGGCGCGGGCACCGGCGTCCTTGAAGTCGGCGATGCTATGCTGGCGCCTGAACTGGTCGAGGTCTTCCTGTGCGGCATTCAGATCCCGCTGGTAGGACAGGATCTCGCGCTGGGTGGCGGCCTCGGCGGAGCTCTTGATGAAAACCCTCTGCTGCTTCTTGTAGTCGATGAACTCGTCTGCCCAGGCGCTGGCGAATCGCTGGCAGAGGTCCAGATTGGTTCCCTTCACCTCCAGGCTGTAGGTGTTGCCGCGCCCGGCGAGGGCATTGTAGGTGGGGCGGACCAGCTTGTTGGTGGCACCGGCTCCCTCCTGAAGCTTGGCCATGACGCGGGCGATGACGATCCCGCTGTGCATGACGCTGATCTGGTTCTCCGCCATCCGGCTGTCTTCATCGATCTGGGCGGCGGCCACGCTGCCGACGTTGACCTTCGGGGTCACCTGAAGCACCGATCGCGCCGCGTAGATGTCCGGCTTGTTCATGGCCTGGAACACGGAGATGCCGAGCCCCAGCAGCGTGCAGATCACGATCAGCAGCCAGCGCTCGGTGAGGATCTTGAAGTACCGGCGGAAATGCAGGTACAGGTTGATCCGGTCAACCAACGACGTTCCATACCCGGGAAGCGGGGTGTTATAGGAGGAATACGGGTACTTCATGGAGCTGGGAGCGAGGCCGGTTCAAAGGCCGAAAATGATCTTCTTCGGGACCCGGATGCGGTCGCCGTCCTTGAGTTCGACATCCAGCGAGCGGTCGTTCTTGAGGATCAGGTCATCCACGTTGACCCGGATCGGAGGCAGCGGCTTGCCGTCCGCTCCGAGTCGCAGGATTTCGACCTTCGCCCGGTTGGCAAAAGGGTTCTGGGGCATTTGGATCATGATGTCGGAGAGCATGAGTCGCCGTCCCTCCAGGATCGGGTAAGTGCCTTGGTGCTGGTCGAAGATGATGACCTTCGGGATGTCTGCGAGGGCCGTCGTTCCCAGGATTCCGGCACCGCCGGTCCCCGCGTTGGCTGCGACGGTCTCGAGGGAGAGATCCACGCTGGCGGTGACGTAATACTCCGCCTCCAGTTGCTTGCGCAGCAACTCATGGACTTCGCCCATGCGCTTCCCAGCCGCCTTCACCGTGACGTAGGTGGAATCCGCGCGGGTCACGTTGAAAAGGGCCTCGCCGGCGTCGTTGATGGTCACCCGCAGGCTCTCCACGCCGCCCACCGGATCCTGATGGACCCGATAGCGGAACACGTCCCGGGGTTTCAGCTCGCGGGTTTCCGGATCGATGACGGGTTGGTCCACCACCGCGGTCGCGTTGGTGCCGGTCGGTGCGTTGGTGGACGTGACCGCCGGCTTGGCGGCGGTGGCGTCCGGTGATTGGGCGAACCCCGGGGCGAGGGGGCCTGCAAACGCCAGTGTGCCGGCCAGGAGATGGGCTTGGAACCGATGCATGATCAGAAGCGGTAGTTGACGTTCAGGGTCACGGTATTCACCCCGAACGATCGTTCGGTGAAGCGGGACTCGCGCAACATATAGGAGTAGGACAGGGAGAGATTGGCGCGCTCGGTCAATTGATAGCCGGTCCCGGCACTGACTCCATACTGGGTCGCCTCATCGTTGGAGATGAAGGAAACCGGAACAATGAACGTACCGGTGGGCGTGACGATGATCGCCTGGCCGGCGCTGGCAGCCGACTGTTTGAATTCCGTGTAGTCGAAGGTGACATTCAGCCCCATGCGCTCATGGAACCGCCACCCGACGTTGTACTGCACCGAGGTGGTCTCGGTGAAATTGCTGCCCAGCCCCGAGTTGACCCCGGAGGAGAAGGTCACGCCGTGGTTGATCGTGTCGGTCGCCTGGTGGGTGATGCTGCCTTGCCAGGTGAGGCCATCGAACTCCCGCGTGTCCCCCACCTGCCCTCCCTGATCGAAGCTCATGATGGTGTACTGCACCCCGGCGCTCATCGTGATGAAGTTGGATGGCCGGAAGGAGAGCAACGGACCTGCTCCGTACGAAGTGGATCCGTTCTGAAAGCCCTGATCGAAGGTGGCTTTCGAGGCGCGCGCACTGACGCCCAGGGTCCAGTAGGGCGATAGACGCCGGTAGATGCCGCTGCTGATGTTGTGGCTGGTCTGGTTGAGGATCGCGAAACTGTCGCTCAGGCTGCGATCGATCAAGAAGCTGTACATGCCGGAGATCGCCGTGTCCTCGGTGATGCTCCAGGCCGAACTCACCCCGAGCTGGTTCTCGATCCGGTTGAAATCCACCCCGCTGGGCGTTCCGCTCCCAGCGATCTCCTGGCGGATCGTGGGAGGACTGGAAATGCGGTCAAAGAACGTGATCAACACGTCGCCCACCACGAACGAGTAGTTCAGGCTGCCCAAGGGCAGCAGGTTGAACTGGGTGAGATCGTTGTAGTTCATCGAGTAGTTGTAGCCGACCCCGATGGTGAAGCTGAGACTCGAGCTCTCGGTGACCTGCTGGTACAGATCAACCCCGATCTGAGGCGAAATGAGGAAGTCGTCACTGGGCCCGGTGCCCGTGCTCGATTGGAGGGCATTGTCGGTGTAAGAGAACGCCACCGAGCTACTCAACGAGACCCGCCCCCGTCCCCAGGCAATGCCGAGTCCGCTGGGGATCATCCCGGCCCCGCCGCCTCCGCCCAGGTAGGGCACGCCCGCCCCGTTCATGTTCTGCAGGCCCCGAAAGTCATTCGCGACTCCGGCTCCCGGCACCGATGGACTCACGCCCCGGTTCGGCGCGCCGGCGGGTCGAAGGCCCAGATAGTCGGGAACACCCAATTCGCCGGCGTCCGATCGACCGGTTTCCTCCAGTGCCTGGGAAGATGCCGGCGGCAGCGGCGTCTGGGCCTGAACCCAGCCCAGCCCTATGCCCGTCCACAGCCCTGCACCCACCGAAGCCCGAAGGCCGCCGGTGAACCCGCTGCCAGTGAACGCGGACCTCCGTCCCAGCGGATTCCTGAATTTCATCGTTGTTCTCTTGATGCGTTGGCCTGGTTCAAAGGTGCGCTGCCGAATTCTGCAATCGTTCAACCACCGATGCGGGACCGTACCAACCCCCCTCCGCTACTCTCAAGCTCTTTGGCGGTACGGTCTAACCCGGCGGAGACTTGAGTTGGATGTCCCTTCGGTAGGCCCGCTGCCCTCAGCGGGTGTTGCCTCCCCGCCGCCTGGCGGCGAGCAAGCCTGCAACCGTGACCTTACGGCGCGTCCGTGATCCGATAGAACCGGACGGCGCTGGCCGGTCTGGGATCGGTCAATTGGGAGATTTCGCCGCTGGCGGTGACCGGCGTCCCGACCGTCACCCATCCCGAGGTGAGCGTCTCCCGGCTCCAGGCTTGGTAACGCCGTCCCGGGGCGCTCTCCCAGCTCAGCTCCGAGCCATTCTCTTTCATGAGGATCCGCGTCAATCGGTACGCGACCGAGGCCCGGTTGGTCGGATCGGACCCCATCAGCCGTTCCCGGCGATTGACGAATCCGTCGCTGTCGGGATCCGCCTCCGGTCCGGCTTCGCTCCGGGTCCAGGGAAAGAAGTATTGCCGCTGGAACCGGTCATCCAACCCATCGAAATTGTGGTCGGGCGCGATCGGATCCACATCGATGAAACCAACGGCAGAAGCCGTGAACCCGTTGGCCATCAGTTCGATCGATCGCAGCCCTGCGGGTGCGTCGGCGGCGACGGTCACCGGCACCTGGACCAAGGTCAGTTGGCGGAGGGCCTGAGGGATGACCTCGGTGGGGCCGTGCGTCAGGCCGGGTCCGGTGACCTTCAGGACGGCATTCGCCGGCAAGCTGGCTGGGACGAACACCCCCACCCAGAGATTGCTTTGCCCTGCCGGCAGCAGCAGGGGTTGATCTCCACTTGCCCGCCCCGCCGGATTGAACCCGGTGCGCACCTCGGTGATGCGGAAGGGCGGGGTCCCGATGCCGACGGTCAGGTTCCGTTCCACCGCCGCCCCGGCACCCAGGGTCACCAGCGCGTCGAGCGTCGGGAGGAACGCCGTGTTGGCCCCGGAGAAGCGTCGCGCCGCGGAAACGTCGAGTTCCAAACCCCGCACCAATGAGGCGTCACCGCCGGCATTTGGGTCCGACGGATAGGCTCGCAATCGATATTGGCCCGCAGGAATGCCGGGAATTCGGAACGTTCCATCCGATTCCGTCACGGTTCCCGCCACCACCATTCCATCCGGCCGCTCGGCCGCCACCAACGCCCCGGACACGCCGTTCCCACTCAGGCGGACCGTTCCCCGCAGGGTCCCATCCGCCGACAGCGCCTCGGGCTTTCCGTACTGGGATCGGGCAAAGCTGAGGTCGTCGGAGGAAAGCCCCGCGCCCGCGCCCACTCCGGACGCCTGATACCACCACAGGGTCGCGCCTCCGAGTGGGGAGTGGTTCATCCCGAGCCAATGCCCGATCTCATGGAGCATGACGCTCTCGAGAAAGATCCGGCTGGCGGTCGTGCTCTGGTAATCCACCACGTAGTCGAGGTCCCGTTGGAGCAGGGTGTCGGCCTCGACGATCGTGCCGGTCGTGGAGTCGTCGAAATCCACGTCCAGGGAGAGCACCGTCAGTGCGATGGTCCCTGAGCCCAACGCGATCCTTTCGCCGAGATCGCCCTGTCCGTAGGTGCCGTGGGGAAGCCAGACAACGTCATTGCGTCCGTCGAGGGCGGTGACGTTCACCGGATTGGTCACCGGGGAACCTTCCTCGAAAAGGATCTTGGTCCCCGGAACGGCCTGCCACTGGGCGAAGGCGGCGCGAACCGAGTTCCATTCATTGGACTGGACGCCGCTGCGCGACACGGTCGTTCCCAGATGGAACCGGACTGCCCGGGTGGAGGGGTTCTGGTCAGGAAAGAAGTCCGCCAGGTATTGGTCGAAATTCCAGTGGAGGGGAGGCGAACCCGATTCCGTCCGCAGCACCGCGGCGGACCCGGGCAACGCGAAGGCCAATGACAAGCCTACCAGGCCCAGTGGAACGGGGGTCTTCATGGTTTGACGGCGGTGACGCGTTTGTGCAGGTCGGCGAGGGAGAGGGGGAGGAGATGGGCCGGGCGGAAGCCGCCCGGTTTTGGGGAACCGCCGATGAACGGATGGGCCACCCAGACCTGGGATTCCTCGCGTCGCACGGAGAACTTTCCCTGGGTCATACCGCACGTCAGCCATTCGCCCCGGGGATTGGCGACCAGGAACACAACGACTTCCTCACCGGGGAGATAGGTGGCCTCGCCGCTCACCACCACCCGACGCGATCCGAGGGTTCCCCCGGCCTGGGTCACGACGATCCGATGGGTGGAGGACCCTTTCCAGGTGCTCTCCACCGCCAGTTCGACCCGGGTAAAGGGGGCACCGTCCGATCCGGGCAGGACTTCCACCGCCTCGACCCGTCCATGGACGACGCAGGTCGCTTCGGCGGTCAGTTCCTCGATGCTGCGGGGGATGAACTGGGCGGCGATCGAGGCTGCGGTGGCGAGGACGACGCAGGCAATGCCGACGGCCGTCCGAAGTCGGGGGAGAGCAGGGAGGGCAGGCTTCATTGGGTTTCCGGGGAAGCCGTCGAGGGAGCTTCCCCGAGGGGAATGGTCCGGTCGACGATGGCCAGGGTGTTCAATCGATGCGCCACCATCAGGGTCGTGCGGCCCTTGCGCAACCGGCGCAGGGCTTCGAGGACCAGGCGCTCGCTGGTGGCGTCCAGCGAACTGGTGGGTTCATCGAGCAGGAGGATCGGGGCATTCCTCAGGAACGCCCGCGCCAGGCTCAGCCGCTGTTTTTCGCCAACGCTCATGTGGATGGCACCGTCGCC
>CAMCFL010000071.1 GCA_945873715.1 Akkermansia muciniphila | reverse complement strand
CGGTCTTGTTGGTCAGGTTGTCGGTGAGGAAATAGCCCGAGAGATCGGCTGGGGCTGCTCCCGGATTGTAGAGCTCGATCCAGTCGTCGAAGTCGCCATCCGCCGGATCGGTGATCCCGCTGGTGTTCCGGGCGAGGAACTCATTGATCACCACTTCGATCGTTGGGACATAGGGGTCGTTGGTCGCCCCCGGCGTCGGGACATAGAGCAGTCGGCGGGTGAAGGGATTGCCATCGGGGATCGATCCGAATCCGCGGCCCGCCACCAGGGGGCTGTACTCGATCCAGTCAAGGACGGCGAGTGCGGCCGGTGAACCCTGGGCACGCGAGAGCACGACCGCCCCGTTGCCATGGGGGATGCGGAATCCTGCATGCAGATGTCCAGGGGCCGTCTCACCGGGTTCGTTGTCGAGCCAGACGCGGAGGAACGACCCGGGAGCGATCTCGGTGCCGGCGGGAAATGCCCAGCGCGACAGGGTCGTGAGCGAATCGGAGAGCCAGAGACCGGAGAGATCCGCGGCAACCGCGGTCGGGTTGTGCAGTTCGACGAACGGATCAGCATCGCCCGCGTTGTCCACGATCCCGTTGGCCGGTTGCGGGAACACCTCGTTGAGCCAGGCCCCGGGGAACGTCGCCAGCGTCGTGTGCGTGGCGTTCACTGCGCCGGGGGTGACCCGGTCGACCGCGTTGGTGGCGGTGGCCGCCCAGTTGGCCGGTCGTCGGGTGTCCTGAGCCGGGTCGATCAGTTGGAGGGACGATCCGGATCCGTCGGCGTGGGTCGGCCACGGCGCGCGGTCGGAGTACCGCACCTCGCTGAAGGCATTGGTCGAGTCCGGTGCAAGCAGTCGGAGACGTTCCCCGTCGTTGTCGAGGCCACCGGTGAACTGGTCAAACACCGCGATACCGTTGCCGTAGCGCGTGCCGAAGGCCGCACGGTCGCCCGCCAGGAGCAGGTACCCGTTGGCGGCAAGATTGGCGTTGGCGGGGAAGGTATAACCCACGCCGTCGAGTCGGTAGCCTGCCAGGTTGAAGGGAACGCTTGGGTTGCGGTTGTGCAGTTCGATGAAGGCCGTCCCGGGTTCTGCCGGGTTGTAGTGGATCTCATTGATCACCACCCAATCGCGGGCGACCGGGACGGCCCCGGGATAGACGACCCGCACCGTGTCGAAGTCGGGCAGCGGAACGCCATTCCGGTCGAGGCCAACCAGGCGCAGGTCGTTGGTGGCCGCCGTCAGGGGAATGTTGATCGAGAAGGTCTGCACCCCGGTCCAGGTGACCGGCAGGGTCATGCCGTTCACCGCGATCTCCGCCACCCGGAAGGGCGCGGTGCCGATCAGCGTCACGATGGGGGTGTTGGTGGTGAAATCAGCCCCATCATTGGAGGTGATGTTCAGTCGGGGGGCATCCGCCGCGCGTTGACGGGTCTGGATTTCGGAGCGGCGACCGTTGATGTAGTTGGTCACCCCGAAGATGGAGGTCAGGCCGCTCACGTTGTTCTGGAGTTGGGTCGCCCGGTAGGCCTCAATCACCGGGACGTAATTCTGGGGCATCATCGGTCCATCCGCCGCCCGGGCGAGCGCCCGCCAAAGCATCCGGATGAAGGTGGGTTCATCGAACACGCGGGTGTTCATGACCGGGTCCTGGCCACCGCCCCAGAGAGCCGCATTCGGGCCTTCGCCCAATCCCAGCACGAAGTCGATGTCCCATGGGAACAATATGGCCTTCCGGCCGGGTTGCCGGTAGAGATACATGTTCTGGCCGAAATTATAGGTCCATGAGTCCCAATTTCCGGTGACGCGATGGAAGGCGAAGACATGCATCCACTGGTCCATGTCCGCCTGTTGCATCACGCGCGACACATAGCCCGAATCGGCCGTTGAATTGAGGACGTTGGCCAGGTCGAAGATGGTCTGGTAGTTGCTCTCGGGGAACTGCTGGGCGCGCCGTTCCCAGTTCCAGCGGTACCGGGCGAGCTTCAACTGACCCTCGGACATGAACCGGGTCATGGTGGCCTGGTTGGGGTTGAACTGGGTGTTGTCGTCGGCGAACTCAAACCAGATCGAGATCTTGTACAGGTCGCCGTCCACGTTGTCCGGTTGATGATGCTCGGCGTATCGGTGATCCGGTTCTTCCTGGTCCTCCACCAGGTTCGCGAAGCTCACGCCGTTGACATAGAAGAACTGGTACTTGCCGTTGAGCGAGGGCACGCCCATCTGACCCGCCAGCCAGGAGGCCATCCGCCCCCGCAAGGCCGTCTCTTCCGGGCCCCCGTTCCCGGTCTTCGAGAAGAGCCTTTCACTGACCCCGTGCAGTTTGTCGTCGTCCGGAGTCCGTGCCGTGATGTCGCCGCTTCCGCCGTGGAACGGGCTGCCCTTGTCCCGGAACACCGAGGTGTAGATCACCCGGGTGTTCCCATAGACCAGCGTGCAACGCCGGTACGCATTGTTGAGTGGGTTGGCTCCCTTGGCGGTCCGGTTCGTCGCTGTCGCCCACAGGTGGACGTGCGGGAACGTTCCGAACGGGGCCGGGTCACCCCATCGGATCAGGGCCTCGTCCAGCGGCGCATGGCGCGGCCAGATCGACGTCCCACCCGAGCCATCTGTTCCAGCAACGGTATAGGCCAGGAGGCTGCTGGTGCCCTGGCCTGCAATCCGGGCGGAATAAAGGCCGTCATTCGCCAGCAGATCCCCTTCGAGACCATCGTCACGCAGGTTGACCTGGGTCAACGCCGTCCCTGGATCCGTGCGATGGCTCACCACCAGGCTACTCACCGAGTCCGGATCGGACGCGCGGGCCGTGATCAGCACCGCCTCCCCTCCGCGAGGCAAGGCCGGTGAGTGCGTCACGTCGTAGATCGCCGGTCCGGCGTTGTCCACGCGCCGGCTGTTGACCCGGCCCGGGGTGCCCAGGTTCGATGGCACCGGCAACGGAGCCGCGTAGTCGGCAAAGTTTCCCCGGATGCGGAAGAGCAATTCCGGCCACCCGGCGATCCACCGGACCGACGCGCGGATGGTGATGACGTTCCCCAGGGTGAGGCCGGTTCCCAGACGGCCCCGGATGGAATTGATCCCGGTGTCGAGGCCGCCTTGGGCGCGCAGGTGAAGGCCCTGGGCACCGTTCCGTGCTCCCGAGGCACCGATGGTGGAGCCCGCATGATTGCCGCTGAGGGTCCAGGGAGGGGTGGCCAGTTCAAACCCTGGGTTCGCGACGAAGTTGGTACTGGCTCCGCGCAGGACCTCGATGTCGTCCACCAGACACTCGCCATCGTTCAACAGTCCGAGGAAGAGCCGGTTTACCCCGTAGGTGCTGTCGCCGTAGTCCATACGACCGGTCCACTCCACCGTGGACCAGGCCGCCTTCTCCGATTCGTCCGAATCTGCCCAGCTTGCTGCCAGGGCCGGGTCGGCATCGGGATCGATCAGCTCCAGGCTGGATCCGCCGCCATCGGACCATTTACCCCAGGCACCGCCATCCACATAGCGCACCTCGCCCACTGCAATATGAAGGGTGTCCACGGTCACCTGTCCCGGTTGATTGGTGGAGCGGAACTCGTTGGGTTGGGTCAGTCGGACCACATCCGACCCGTTGTTCAGCGTTCCCGAGAAGTTGCCCAGCACCAAGGCGGGCGGGAGGCTCGGATGGTTGGACTTCAGCCGAGCCTGGTTGGCAGCAATCACCAGGAACCCCCCCGGCTGGATCGCGGATCCCGCCGGGAAATCAAAGGAGATGCCGCCCCGGAGCCGCCAGCCGGTCAGGTTGATTGGGACGGTTCCCCGATGATGGATCTCGACGAACTCGTCTTCGTCGCCGCCCGGAGGATTGTAGAAGATTTCATTCAGGACCAGATCCTCCGACCGACGCTGGGCATTCAACGCTCCGGGGGTTGGTACCGCCAGCCGTCGAAAGGCACTCGATCCATCCGGCGATCGTCCGCTGGAGACCCCACTCTCCTGGGGGCCGAATCGGATCGAATCCACCACCCGGGTCGCATCGGGAGTCAGCAGGAACGCCGTTTCACCGGCGGCACGCAGCCCAAATCCAAGGACACCCTCGTCGAAGCTCAGGGCGGAACCCGCCCCCAGCATCGTCCCCGCGGGAATGCGGAATCGATTGGTGCGGGCGTCATCGGTCAGGATCCACCCGGACAGATCCACGGCCGTCGTCGAGCGATTGAAGAGCTCGATGAAGTCCACCTGGGGAAAATCGGTGTGGGCGAAGATCTCATTGATCACGATGGCTTCCAGCGGAGATGTCGAGAGTGGATCCCGCCGGCCTGGGGATCCGCCCCGACGCCAGCTCGCCGCCCATGCCCTCGGATCTTCCTCGCCGTAACTGGGCGAGATCAGCACCAGCGAGGGTCCTGCGCCATCGGCGGCCGTCGGCCAGGGAGCATCGGGGTGATATTCCACATGCAGCTTGATCGCCCCAAGCGGGTCTCGCAGTTCGACCACTTCCCCCGCGTTGTCGAGGGATCCCTCCCACGGCCCCAGGACGGGGGCCATCCCCGCCGTCGCCCGGAGTGCGTCCGGACTTCCAGAGATCACCATCACCGCCCCGGCCTCCAGCTTGAATCCATCCGGGAACCGGTACTCCACGCCTCCCGTGAGACGCCACCCCGTCAGGTCCTGAAAGATGTCGCCGTGGTTCGAGATCTCGATGAACTCGATGCCGGCCGTCCCGTCCGATGCGTCGGCCGGATGGTATTGGATCTCGGAGATGACCAGGCCGGTCCGCCGACTCGAGGGCGTTGCCGATTCGCGGACGTGGGTCCAGCGCGCTTCCGTGGTCTGTGCCGTCGTTCCCAGCCCGCGGAATTTTGCCTGGCTGGCCACGTTGACCTTCTGGCTCGACACCGCCAGACCTGCCCAGACCTCCGATGGCAGCTCGATGAAGCGCGACTCCAGTCGCGTCCAGCGAAGGCCGTCCAGACTGGCAAAGGCGGTCCACTGATTCCCCTCGCGCCGTACCCGCAACCAGGTGTTGGGTGGAGCGGAGGGGAAGCCGCCTGGGATCGAGACCCGGCTTGCCGCGCCCCCGGCAGCCGACCGCGACTCCAGGAAACATCCCATTGGGCCGCTCGAGGCGAACACCGCGAAGAACGGACTGCCGACCGTCGTGTTCGCCCGCACCATCAGGCCCGCGCGCACATGGGGATTGGAAATCTCCAGATCCTCGACCTGCACCTGCAGATCGAAATCACCCGTTCGGGCCGCACCCGCGAAGGCCATCTGATCGGCCCCGGACACGCTCCCTCGACCTCGACCGGTCACGTCGTAGTCGGTGGGACCGACCTTGAGGACGGAGCCGGTATCCCCTCCCAGGAGAAAGGTCTCCAGGCTCTGGGCCCGGCTGATACCGGCAAGAAGACAGAGCAGGAGCGCCAGGCGGACGATACGTCCAACCCGCCCGTTTGTAAGGGGTGACAGATGCATGGAGAACAGGTGTCAACCCAAGCAGGTCCCGCGCCGTCTGGGAACTCCGGACGCATGAGCCCCTCCGGAGGGACGAGCTCCGCGAGTCCGTGACGCTGCCTGCCGCGCGAGAATGAGTCTCGTTACCTCGTCTCCTACGGGGCGGCAGCCCGTCTTACTGCGAGCGGGATTGCTCGATCAATTGCAGGTCGGCCTTGGCCCGGGCGTCGCCGGCCGCCGCACGCCGCAGCAATTCGGCAATGATGGCCTGCGAAGTCTGTTCCACGGACTGGAGTTGTTCGGCAGACAGCCCGGGGCTGCGCTTGGCTTCCTGAAGGGCAACCACCCCCACGCCGAGGTCGTTGGTCCTTGCCGCGGCGATGGCCAGTTGGACTGCCGAATTCTCCAGAGCCTTGCCCAGGGATTTCTCGAGTTGGGTCACCCCTTCCGCCGCGGAGGGGGCCCGAGAACATCCGATGGCCTGGCTGGCGAGGACGATCCCGAGGGCAGCGGTCAGGGCCGGGGTATTCATGCGGGGAAGGTTCATCGTCCGTTGCGGCTGTTGGGGAAACACCAGAGGCTGTTCCTGTTCGGGTCGGCGAGCAGTTGGTAATACTTCTTCCATTTCAGGTACTCAAAGTGCCCGCCGATCATCCCGACCACCGCGCCGGTGTTGTGACGCTTGGAGAATCCCTCGGCAGGAGAACTCGATCCGTCGTTGAAATATCCGGGATCCGCCTCGTCCGTCTCCCAGAACATCATGTCGGTGGGCTGGAAGGAGGTCGTCTTGAAGGTGCGTCCGGCAGCACCGGCGGACCAGTCGAAGCTCTCGGTGCTGCTGATCACCACCCCGCTCATCAGGTAGGAGGTGAACTTGATGGTGCTCGAACGCCAGGCCAGCGTGTTGGTCTTGTGCGATGGACACAGATACATCTTCCGACTCTGCATCATCGGGTAGAAGAGACCTTTGGTCGGGCCGTCATTCGTCGTGCCACGCGGCAGGGCCTGTCCCGGCTTGTAGAGCCAGCCAGCCGGCAGGGAATTGTTGGCCGCCCCGCCCGCCCCGCCGCAGTTCGGAGGGCTGATCCGGTCGTTGTTGTCACTGGCATACATCGTGTGCGCGAGCAGCAGTTGCTTGTTGTTGTTGATGCACTGCGTCCGCATCGCCTGCTCCTTCGCCTTCGACAGCGCCGGCAACAGCATTCCCGCCAGGATCGCGATGATCGCAATGACCACCAGCAGTTCAATCAGGGTGAATGCCCCGGGGGCCGAGGAGATTCGATGGGTTTTCATGGAGACACTTGGGGGCTCTGGACGTCTTGGATCCTTCTAGGAGATAACCCGAAGGCTAGGAAGCTACGGAGCCGGGTCAAGCTCGCGGAGACCCCCGTAAGCCGGTCTGGGCGGAGGCGGACCAAAGTTTTCAGTTTCAAGATTCAAGCCGTCGATGGTTTCACGTTCGCCACGCGCGGCGGCGGTGGACGTCCGCCGGGTGGCTTGAAACTCACGGCTCTTGAAACTTGAAACTGGGAACATGCCCGCGCCGTTCGCTTCACTGAAACTGTGGGTGCGCCTCCAGTGCCCGACGCGACTCTTCCGAGAGCGGACGCTGCCGATACACCGGTTCGTGAAGCGGCTCTGCGCTGGTCGATCGGATGGCCCGCTGCAACCAGGCGGCGTCCAGCGGACGTTCGATCTGTCCGGGGTCTGCAGCGGCGAGGGTCGTCTCCTCCTTCTCGCCCGTGGCCTGCCCCGCGCCGACCCGGAATCCTGCCAGCAACAGCGTCACCCGCAGCAGCGTGCTGCGGGAATAGGTGGCCAACGTCCCTCCGGCCCCCGCCGGGATGCGCTCCCGCAATCCACGGAAGATTCCCAGCGTCCACATCGCCGGGTTGCGCGCCGGGGAAAAGGCATCGAACAGGATGGCTTCAGGTCCGGGTACTTCCCGCGTCGAGGTTGAACCCAGCCAGGCGGGGAAATCCGCCTCGTGAAATCGCCAGGTGACCTGACATTTCCCGACGTGGAACCGAACCTCGCCCTCCCCCAGGAGCGAACGGACCGGCTCCTCGAATCCCACGAGGTAGCCCAGTCGGACCGACTCGGTCAGGGCGAAGCGGAGCGGCGCCGGCGTGTGATCAAAGCTCTCGATCCGGACATGGCCCTCGGTGGATTCCAACGCCCGGAGCACCGTCAGCACGTTGGCCGCGGCACCGAGGCCAACGTCCCAGACCACGAACTCTGCTTGGGCGGACGCCACCCGCTCCGGGATCCGCATTTGACGGACGTAGAGCGCTTCCGCCTCGGCCGTTGGCCCGATCACCGGGTGGAAGGTTTCCCCTTCGACCCGGGCCCGGACGGACCAGGCTCCGCTGGCCACCCGCACCAGTTCATAATCCGATTCTGTCACGCGGACGCACCATGCAGGAAGAAAGGCGCAAGGAGCACCACTGAACCTTGGAAAGCCTCCAGACCCCAGGCCACCTCCATGCCGGAGGCGACCGGTCGGGTCGCTCGCTCCCCGATTCACGAATGGCGCGGAGCGTCCTGGAGTGCGTGCAGCGTCAGCTGCCGCCTTGGCCGCGGGAGATGCGGACACCGTCGACGTACCTGTGCCCCGGCGGTGTGCGGAATTCGGTCGAAGGGTCGGTCGACCCCCGCTTCTCCGCGGCTTCGGATGGACGAGTTCCACGAGTCCCCGCAAGCCACTTCCAGCGCTTCGGTCTCGCGGAGTTCATCCCTCCGATTGCTCGCCCCTCTGGCGATCACACTTTGCAAAGTGTGATCGTCCAAGGACGGACGTGACGGGGGCCCGTCCCCGGGAGAGGGCCGAGGCGTTCCGGCAGACCCGCATCGAGGTCCGGACTTGGTTCCCCAAATTGACAGGCAACCGTAAACCCATATGCTAGCCCATATTGAAGACAACGATTGAGCTTCCAGATGCTCTGTTGGCAGCGGCGAAGAGCGTCGCTGCCCAGCGCCGGACGACCTTGAAGGCGATGCTGGAACATGCGCTCAGACGAGAGATCGGCTTCGGACAGACGCCTGTCGTCGATGCTGCTTTTGAGACCAACCAATACGGCTTCCCTGTCCTGAAGAAACTCGGCAGACCCGGGGTCACCAGCGAGCAGGTGTATCAACTGCTCGACGACGAGGGAACCTGACTCGCCATGTTCCTGCTCGACGCCAATGTATTGATCGCGATGGGTGATTCCACCCACGTGCATCATGTCCGGGTCCAAGAGTGGTTTCATTCTCAGCCGGGTCGAGCATGGGCCACCTGTCCGCTCACGGAGAATGCGTTCCTTCGGATTCTCGGAGCCACTGGATACCCCGGGCACATCGGAGCACCGCAGGTGGTCTGTTCGCTCCTGCGCCAGATGTGTGCCTTTCCGGGGCATCAGTTCTGGGAGGATGCGCTGACGCTCAGGGACCCGTCGCGGTTTCCCGGATTGCCCAGCGCGAAACAACTGACGGACGTTTACCTGCTCGGACTCGCCGTCGCACGTCGGGCGAAATTGGCGACGCTCGATCAGCGGATTGATTCGGATCTCATTCCTGGCGGAACCAAGGCGTACTTCCTGATTCCCGGCCCCGGGTAACTGCGGGGAAGAGGGTAACCGTGCCCGCGACCGGGGCGTTGTCGGACTTCAATGCACCCATTTCAGAAGGAGGTTGCCTAGGAACAGGCCGATCATTGCGATCGAGCAGGCGACCTTGCCGATGGCCCCGGCCAGCATCCCCAGCACCGCTCCGACGCCTGCCTTGCCAGCTTCGCGCCAGGCGCGGCCCCCGATCATCTCGAAGGCCGTCGCGCCGAGCAGGGGTCCGAGCACCAGACCGAAGGGCATCCACAACAGCCCGAAGATGGCTCCGACCGCGGCCCCGACCGCCCCGCGCCAGGTGGCGCCCATCTGTTTGGCACCGATCGACGTGGCGAGGAAGTCGAGTCCGAGGGACATCAACGTCAGCACCGCCAGCACGATCACGACCCACCAATCGACACTGGCATCGGCGCGGACCAGTTTGTGGAGGAACGCCGCGGCCAGGATGAGCGGAGGACCGGGCAACCCGGGCAGGACGGACCCGAGCAGGCCCACCAACATCACCAGAAGTGCGGTCACCAGCGCCGTCAGATCCACTGCAGTCATGGGCGGCAGGTTAGAGCGTGACCGGGACGGGGGGAAGAGGCGGCGTCGCTGCGTCTCCCCGGGGGGCGCCTCTTGACACTGCCCCCGCCTGAGACCGCGGATGTGCGGTACGCCGGAGGCGTTTCAGCGATTAGCCCGGGGTGAGCGAAGCGATACCCCGGGTCAGTTGTCCTTGAAATCCTCCCACCCCGGCAGGGGTGGCAGAGCTTCAACCCCTCCGGGGGAATGGCACTCAGTTAACACCCATAACGCTCTTGCTCAGTGGCTTGCGGCGCTTGGGTCCGGGGATCGTTTCAAAGAGCTCTTCCCGGGACAGATGCTGCATCTCCTTGATCACCGCCTGCATTGCCTTCCAG
>CAMCFL010000070.1 GCA_945873715.1 Akkermansia muciniphila | reverse complement strand
CGATGCCACCCTTCATGTAGAAGTTGGCTTCGGCCACGTCGTCGAACTTGCCTTCGAGGATCTCCTTGAAGCTCCGGACGGTCTCGGCGACGGGGACCTGCTTGCCGGGGCGACCGGTGAACTGTTCGGCGACCGTGAACGGCTGGCTGAGGAACTTCTGGATCTTACGGGCGCGGAAGACGGTGGTCTTGTCTTCGGGGGAAAGCTCGTCCATGCCCAGGATCGCGATGATGTCCTGAAGGTCCTTGTAGCGCTGGAGCACCTTCTGGACGCCACGGGCCACGGCGTAATGCTCTTCACCGACGAACTCGGGCGCCAGGGCGCGGGAGTTGGAGGCGAGCGGATCGACGGCCGGGAAGATGCCGAGCTCAGCGATCGACCGTTCCAGCACGATGGTCGCATCCAGGTGCGCGAAGGTCGTGGCGGGTGCCGGATCGGTCAGATCGTCGGCGGGAACGTACACGGCCTGGAAGGAAGTGATGGAACCCTTCTTGGTCGAGGTGATGCGTTCCTGCAGGTTGCCCATCTCCGCGGCCAGCGTGGGCTGGTAACCGACGGCCGACGGCGTACGGCCGAGGAGCGCGGACACTTCGGAACCGGCCTGGGAGAAGCGGAAGATGTTGTCGACGAAGAGCAGCACGTCCTGGTTCTTCTCGTCGCGGAAATACTCGGTCACGGCGAGCGCCGAGAGGGCGACGCGGAGACGGGCGCCGGGAGGCTCGTTCATCTGGCCGTACACCAGACCGATCCGGGAGCCGGGCTCGAGGATGGGCATTCCGTTCTCGCCGATCTCGGGATGGCCCTTGGCGTCCTTCTTGGTCTTGATGACATTGGCCTCGATCATCTCGTTGTAGAGATCGTTGCCTTCGCGGGTCCGTTCACCGACGCCGGCGAACATCGAGATGCCGCCGTGCAGCTTCGCGATGTTGTTGATCAGCTCCATGATGACGACCGTCTTGCCGACGCCGGCGCCACCGAACGCGCCGACCTTGCCGCCCTTGAAGAACGGGCAGATCAGGTCGATGACCTTGATGCCAGTCGTCAGGATCTGCGGGTTCGTGGACTGATCCACGAGCGGCGGGGCGTTGCGATGGATCGGGTAGTACTTGTCGGCCTTGACCGGGCCCTGCTCGTCCACGGCATCACCGGTGACATTGAACACCCGGCCCATGACGGCCTCGCCGACGGGCATCGAGATCGGGGCGCCGGCATCGACGACTTCCTGGCCGCGCTTCAGGCCTTCGGTCGTACTCATGGCGACGGCCCGAACCCAGTTGCCACCGAGGTGCTGCTGGACTTCGAGCGTCAGCTTGGTGGACGTGCCACCGGGCGGAGTGAAGTGGATCGTCAGGGCGTTGTAGATCGCGGGCAGGGCGCCCGGGAATTCCACGTCCACGACGGGACCGATGATCTGAACGATTTTGCCGATGTTCATGGGCGGTAAATGAAAGAGGCTAAGTAAAAGGGAGGGGATTGGTCAGGTTCAGCCCATCGCCATCGCGGCGCTGGTGATTTCGAGCAGCTCCTTGGTGATGTTGGCCTGGCGGAGCTTGTTGTATTCGAGCGTGAGATCCTTGATGAGCTGCTTGGCGTTGTCGGTCGCGTTCTTCATGGCGACCATGCGTGCGGACTGCTCGGAGGCCTTCGATTCCTGGAGGAACTGGAAGACCTGATAGTTGACGTAATGCGGCAACAGATTGCCCAACACCGTCGAAGCGCCCGGTTCAAACAGATACTCGGCACCGCCTCTGGCCGTCAGTTCTTCGGCTGCGCCCTCGCCGCTCAGGTCGGCATCCAGCTTCTGGATCTTGCCGATGGGCAGGAGTTGGCGGGTCTCGGGCTTCTGGACCAGCGTGGAGACGAAGTTCGTGTAGAGCACGTCCACGGCGTCCACCTTGCCGCTGGTGAACAGTTCCTGGGCAAACCTGGAAATGGCCCGCGCCTCGCTGAAGGCCGGGATGTCCTTGTAGTTGAACTCGGCCGCCAGATCGCGCTTGAGGCGTGAAGCCCACTGGGAACCCTTGCGACCGGCACAGACGAACACGGTGGTGTCCTTGTCGTACCGGAGGGCTTCGCGCAGCAGGTTGGTGTTGAGCGCACCGCAAAGGCCCTTGTCCGTGCTGATCAGGATCAAGGCGCGCTTCTTCACCTCGCGCTTCGCCATCAGCGGATGGGAGAACTCCCCGGCCCCGGCCGTCGCGGCCGCCAGGACGTCGTTCATCAACGAGGCATAAGGACGCCCGGCCAGCGCGGCCTGCTGCGCCTTGCGCATCTTGGCCGACGCCACCATCTGCATCGCCTTGGTGATCTGGGCGGTGTTCTTGACCGACTTGATCCGGCGTCTGATGTCGCGCGTGCTGGGCATGGGCGGTGGTGGGGTTGAATCGCGGAAACCGGACGGATCAGCGGTAGCTCTGCTTGAACTCGACGACGGCCGCCTTCAGTTCGGCAGCCAGAGCGTCCGAGAAGGCCTTCTCGTTGCGGATCTTCTCGAGCACGGGAGCCTTACGATCCTGGAGGAACTGTCCGAGCTTGGTCTGGAAGTCCTTCACCTTGTCCACCGCGACGTCGTCGAGCAGACCGTTCTGCATGGTCCAGAGAATGGAGCACTGGATCTCGACCGGCATCGGGTTGTACTGGCTCTGCTTGAAGAGTTCGACGATGCGCTTGCCGCGCTCGAGGGTGGCCTGCGTCTTGGCATCCAGGTCGGAACCGAACTGCGCGAAGGCCGCCAACTCGCGGTACTGGGCGAGGTCCAGCTTGATCTTGCCGGCCACCTGCTTCATCGCCTTGATCTGCGCGGCCGAACCGACGCGGGACACCGACAGACCGACCGAGATCGCGGGACGGACGCCCTGGTAGAACAGATCGGTTTCGAGATAGATCTGACCGTCCGTGATCGAGATCACGTTGGTCGGGATATAGGCCGAAACGTCGCCCGCCTGGGTCTCGATGATCGGGAGCGCGGTGAGCGATCCATTGCCGTACTTCTCGCTGACCCGCGCGCTGCGCTCGAGCAGGCGGCTGTGCAGGTAGAACACGTCACCGGGATACGCCTCGCGGCCCGACGGACGCTTGAGGACGAGGGAAACCTGACGGTAGGCAACGGCCTGCTTGGAGAGATCATCAAAGATGATCAACGCATCCATGCCGTTATCCATGAACCATTCGCCCATCGCCGCACCGGCGAAGGGAGCGAGGTACTGGTTGGCGGCGGAATCGGCTGCGGCTGCAGCCACGACGATCGTGTCTTCCAAAGCACCGGCCTTCTCCAACTCGGCGACGACGCGGGCGATGTTCGACTGCTTCTGGCCGACGGCCACGTAGATGTTGTAGACCGGACGGAAATTCTTGTCGCCCGAAGCGCGCCCAGCCTTGTTGGCGCGAGCCTGGTTGATCATCGCGTCCACGCCGATCGTGGTCTTGCCGGTGGAACGGTCACCGATGATCAGCTCGCGCTGACCGCGGCCGATCGGGATCATCGCGTCGATCGCCATGATGCCGGTCTGGAGCGGCTGGCTGACGGACTTCCGCTTGACGATGCCGGGGGCGATCTTCTCGACCGGGTAATACTCGGTGGCCGCGATGTCGCCCTTGCCGTCGACCGGTTGGCCGAGGGTGTTGACGACGCGGCCAAGCAGGCCCTTGCCGACGGGGACGGAAAGCAGCTTGCCGGTGGTGCGGACCTCGGTGCCTTCGCGGACGCCGAGATAGTCACCGAGGATGATGGCGCCGACCTCGGTCTCTTCGAGGTTCAACGCGAGGCCGATGACTCCGTTTCCGAAGTCGAGCATCTCGTTGAGCATCGCGTCGGTCAGGCCTTCGATCTTGGCCACGCCGTCGGACGTTTCGCGGACGACGCCGACGTTCTGCTTCTGGACCGACGTCATGGCGCCGGCAATCTGGGCTTCGATGTCCTGAAGTAGGGAACTCATATGCTCAAAAAACTGAAAATTGGACTCAAACTACTCGCTCGTCGTGTGCTGCTTGCCGCTTCGTTCGCTTCAAAAGGATTCCCGCAGGGCCGCCAACCGTCCGGCGACGGTCCCATCATGGATCTGGGATCCCACTTTCACGCGCAACCCGCCCAGCAGGGAAGGATCCACGTCAAAGGACAACCTCAAGCCGGCCCCGTGAGCCGCCGCCAGATTGGCGGTGATGCTCTTCTGGAACTCCGCCGTCAGCGGAGCCGCGCTGTGGACCACCGCCGTGCGGCGCTCGATCTCCAGTCGCACCAGGCGCTGGAAATAACTCAGGACACCGAGGTACCCGCGGGGCTTGGCATCGATGACCTTCTGCACCACCGAACGAACCTTGGTCTCGTCCAGCACGCCACCGGGGCGACACGCCTGAAAGAGCGACTTGGCATCACGCCGGGCCTGACGGTTGATCTTCATGGTTTGCGGTGAAGGGAAGCTTCAGCGGACCGGCCTCAGGCGGCCAATTCCCGATTCGCATCCTCGGCCAGACGCTTCTGGTCGTCGATCGTCAGGATCTTGCCGGTGACCTTGGTCGAGGTGTCCACCACCAGACGGCCCACCTCGCGGCGGAGCTCGGCCTTCATGCGGATCAGGTCGGCCTCGCTGGCCTGACGGGCCTTGTCGAGGATGTCCTTGGCGGCCACCACGACCTTCTGGGTCTCGACCTCCGCGATGCGGGCGGCGGCCTGACGGGCCTCCTCCACGATCTTGTTGGCCTGCACACCCGCCTCACTCAAGACGCGCTTGCGCTCCTCGTCCGCCTTGGCGAGGTCGGCCTTCATGCGATCCGCAGCAGCCAGGCTCTCCGAGATCTTGGCCTCGCGATCCGCGAGGATCTTCTGCAGGGGCTTGAAGGCAAACCGGTGCAGGACGAACGCGACGATGAAGAACCCGATGAGCTGGGAGATGAAAAGCGACGTGTTGAAACCGAACTTGTGTCCGATTTCCGAAGCGGTCGTTTTCAGACCGTTCACCACGCCACCTTCCGCGGCGGCAAGAATGAGACCGAGCTGCATAAGCGTGAACTGTTCTACAGGGTCGAAAGGGGGGGCACGGGATCGCAAGCGATCCCATGCAGGCAATTACTTGCCCATCAGGATCGTGATGATCAGGGCACCTTCCGCGAGCGCGGCGCTCAGGAGCGCCTGCACGAGGATCTTGCCGGATGCACCCGGGTTACGGCCGACGGCTTCAGCGGCCTTGCAGCCGATCAGGCCGAGGGCGATGGTGCCGCCCAAAGCGGCGCCAGCGATGGCGATGTTTCCGTTCATGTTGTCTGCTTTTTTTGTGTTGCTCGGCCGTCCCCGCAGAACTTTGCCACGGTCCGACGGCCAAAATTGTTTTCCGAACCGCAAGGAGTCACCCGACTCAATGATGCGACCCTTCCCCGTGTTCCTCGCTGTGCGCTTCGTCGTGAGTGCACATCAGGGAGGTGAAGACTGCCGTCAAAAGCGTGAAGACCAGGGCCTGGATGGCACCGACCATCAATTCGAGTCCGTAGAAGGGCAGTGCCGCCAGGAAGCCGCCCTTGTGGAGCATCATCTCCAGCAGGGATTCACCGGCATACACATTGCCGAACAATCGGAAGGTCAACGAGACCGGCCGGATCATGATCGAGATGACCTCCAGGAATCCCACCAGGAAGAACATCAGGAACAACAGGGCCTTCATCGCGCCGGTGGCGTCGCCGTGATAGACGAAGATGTGCGAGAAGAAGCCGCCCACGCCGTTCGAACGGATCGACCAGATCAACCACATGGCGAAGAAGCCGACCGCCAGCGAGAACGTCATGTTGAGGTCGGCATTCGCGCCGCGCAGCAACGGTTCCGTGACGTGGAAACCATGCGCTCCTTCGGTTCCCCAACCGACCGTTCCCACCCCCGGCAGGAGGCCGAACCAATTGGCGGAAAGGATGAACAGGAAGACGGTCGCGAAATACCAGAAGGTCTGCTTGACCATCTTCGGGCCAAGGATTCCCCCGAGGAAATCCTGCAGGGATTCGATCACCCATTCCGCGAAGTTCTGGAGGCCCCTGGGAACCATCTGGATGTTCCGCGTCGCCAACTGGGCGAAGACGATCAGGCCCAGGGCCACCAAGGCCATCGCGACCATCGAATTGGTGATCGCGAACAGCAAGGGTTTGCCGGCGGCAACCGCCTGCCCGGCCGCACCGGCCGAGAGGAATTCCACGCCGTTCGAACCCTTGAACCATCCGCAGAGGATGGGGGCAGCGATGGGCACCCCCTCCTCCACCGCATGAGCAGCACCCGTGGCTGCATGGGCAGCGTCCGCCACGGCATCCGCCGCATGGGCAAAGCCGTTCAAACTGACCGCCAGAAATAGCGCTACGATCCACTGATACAGCCGCATGCTCGTCCTGTTTTGCTCCACCCACTCCATTGCAAAGCACCACCCGAAGGGGGGCACCGCTCGAAACAGGAAGACAGATTCTGCAATAGTGAAATTTTTCACAAGACCATTCTTTGGGATTTTTGGATTCCGGATGCCTCCTGAGTCTTTCGTCCCCGCTGTAGGCCCGCTGCCCCCAGCGGGCGTGGGTCCACGGACTCACAAAGCTCGTCCCGAGTAGGAGACGAGGTCACGAGGCTCACTTCAATCGGGCGGGGAGGGTCCACGGACTCCCGGGGAGGAGGCGTGGACCGAGCGCGCGGAGACAACCGCGAAGCGACGGGCACGACGTCCGCTGCTTTCGGTCCATCGTGTCCGTGGTTTCGTGGTGCTTCAAACCGGCGGAGAACGGCTCTGGAACCCCTGCCGGGGTTCGGTGGCATTTTGGGGGTCGAACCCGGGGTGTCGCCGCGCCACCCCGGGCTACCGTCCGTCACCCCTCCGGGGTGGGGAGGCGGACCTTTGGTCTACAACCACGAAGCGACGAACGCCACGCCCGGCGCGGGGTGGGTATCAAACCTTGTGACCTCTGCGTTCTCCCCGTCTCTTCGGTGAAATCCTTCCGGCTTTCTCTTCCCGGGACCGGCGGGCCGCCGGGTCCCCCCGGTTGAGGGGCACAAACCCGGGCGTGGGGAATGGCCGCGGTGGAGCGGCTCTGGAACCCCTGCCGGGGCGGTGGCATTTTGGGGCTCGAACCCGGGGTGTCGCCGCGCCACCCCGGGCTACCGTCCGTCACCCCTCCGGGGTGGGGAGGCGATGGCTTTGTCCCACCCCGCTTCTCCGCTTCTCCGCGGCGACTCCCCGCCGGCACCCCGGTCGGGAGAGCGTTACCGGGAAGCTTGAATCCTGACCGGGAGGAACGACAACTCCGTCCGTGTTCGCCGAGGAGTCCCGATTCAGCCGATGGTTTATCGGGCGATTCCCTGCCCCGACCCCGGCGCAGGCGGCGGCGGGCCCGCGCGTCCTGGCGGGTGAGAACGTGCTGATTGTCTCTCCCACCGGCACGGGCAAGACCCTGGCGGCGTTCCTGCCCATCCTGCACCAACTGTCCCTGGACCACGCCGTCCAACACCTGCCCGACACGCTGCAGGCGATCTACATCTCGCCGCTCCGCGCCTTGGCCTATGACCTCGACAAGAACCTGAACGGCCCATTGCGGGAAGCCTACGGCGAGTCTCCGCCCATCCGGATCGCCCTGCGTTCCGGCGACACCGATTCCTCGGAGCGCCGACGACAGTTCGATCATCCGCCCCATGTGCTCCTGACCACGCCGGAGAGTCTGGGACTGCTGCTGAGCCAGGCGCGGTGGCTTCCGCACCTGGCGCAGGTGCGTTGGGTGGTCATCGACGAGGTGCATGCGCTGGCGGAGAACAAACGGGGCGCGGATCTGAGCCTGAGCCTGGAACGACTTTCGGCCCTGGCCACCCCGGGAACCGGTCCCCAACGCATCGGGTTGTCCGCCACGGTCTCGCCCACGGCCGAGGTCGCCTCGTTCGTCGGAGGCGGCGGCAGGGCCACGGCGGTGATTGAGGTGGCCACCACCAAACGGATGGACCTGCAGGTATACACCCCGCTGCAGCGCGAGCCTTACCCGGCCGCCGGGTTCACCGGGGTCCGACTCATCGGAGAACTGGCACGCCTCATCGATGCGAATCGCACGACCCTGGTCTTCACCAACACCCGGTCCGGGGCCGAGTCCACCACCTACTGGCTCCGTCAGGAACGCCCGGCACTGGCGGAACAGATCGAATGCCACCACGGCTCGCTCGACCGCGATCTCCGTCTGGACGTCGAGGACCGCCTGAAGCGGGGTGAATTGCGGGCGGTGGTCTGTTCCACGTCGCTCGAACTCGGCATCGACATCGGGAGCATCGACCTGGTCGTGATGCTGGCCACGCCCAAGGGCGTCAGTCGTGCCCTGCAACGGACCGGTCGGGCCGGGCACCGGATCAACGACGTCAGCCGGGGCCTGCTCATGGCGACGAACGTCGGGGACCTGGTCGAGTGCTGCGCCACGGCCCGTCTCGCCCGCGCCGGTCATCTCGACGCCATTCGTCTTCCGACGGCTCCGCTCGATGTGCTGGCCCAGCATCTGGTGGGGATGGGTTGCATCCGCGAATGGACCCGGGACGAGGCCTTTGAACTGGTTCGTCGCGCCTGGCCTTACCGCAACCTCGAACGCGCGGAGTTCGACCGGGTGCTCGAGTACCTCGCCGGGGGCGGACGTTCCCTCCGCCAGCAGTACACCGATGTTTTCGGGCGGATCCACCTCACCGACGACACCTTCGAGACCCGGGCGGGCGCGACCAAGCGGGACTACCTCCAGAACATCGGCACGATCTCCACCGAAGGCGTCGTCCGGGTGCTACTGCGCAACACCCAGTTGGGAACGGTCGAGGAAGGATTCCTCCGCGGCCTCCGGATCGGCGACGTCTTCACCCTGGCCGGACGCCCGCTCCGACTCGAGCGGATGGGAACGATGGAATGCTGGGTGGCCCGGGCCGACGGGGCCACACCGACGGTTCCACGTTGGGGTGCGAACAAGTTCCCCCTGGCGAACCGCGTCGCGCAGGAAATCCGATCCTTCCGACGCGAACTTCGCGGCCGGATCGAGGCTGGGGACCGCCCGGCCACGTTGCAGCCCTGGATTGCCGAACGTCTGGAGTGTGGCGGGAACAACGCTGCCATCATCTACCGGGTCCACGCCGCCCAGCATGGGGTGAGCGAGATTCCCACCCCGGATTTCCTCCTGGTGGAGGAGTACCTGGAGGAGGCGATGGCTCTGGCAGCGTTGGGTCGCGAGCCCGCCTCGGTGCCAGGGCCCCGCCGTCCCGCTGCTGGCCGGACGACGGCACGTCCCGCGTCCCGCGCGGAACCGCCCCCTCCGGAAGGGCAACTGGCCATGGCCGCCATCGATCTGGCTGGAAGATCCCAAGCCCCTGCGTCCATCAAGCCCGCCGCGGCCCCGGCGGTGGAATCCCCGGTACAGCGGCGGCGACATTACTTCTTTCACTCGCTCATCGGACGCGCCGCCAACGATGCGTTGTCACGGGTGGTTGGCCTGCGACTCGGACGCCTGGGCGTGGGCAATCCGGTGGCCACCGCCGATGACTACGGATTCGTCCTGACGGTGGGGGCCGACCGCCGGCTGACCGAGGAGGAGTTGCGGGCCTTGTTGAATCCGGAGGCCTTCGACCGCGATCTGGAGGAGGTGCTCCGACGTTCCGACCTGTTGAAGTATCACTTCCGCAATGCCGCGCAGACCGGCCTGATGGTCTATCGGAACTACTTCGGCGAGCAGAAGTCCGCCCGGAAGCTGCAATGGAGCGCCGAGGTGATCTTCAACGTGCTGGTGGAACATGAGCCAGACCACGTGCTTCTCCGCGAAGCCCGACGCGACGCCGCCCATTCCTTCCTGGATGAGACCCGCGCCGTGGCCTATCTGCGCGACCTGGAGGCGCGGGGCCGTCCGATCCGTCTGCGTCCCGTGGCGCTGGTCCCGCCCCTGTCCTTCGGGATGTATGCCACCCGGATCCGCGAAGCGCTGCTGGTGGAAGACCCGCGCGAAACCCTGGAACGACTTTATCACCACTGGTGGGGAGCGCTCGAGGGGACGACGTCGTAACCCTGCCCCTCCCGAGAAC
>CAMCFL010000069.1 GCA_945873715.1 Akkermansia muciniphila | reverse complement strand
TAATCGGGCAGGAGGAACCCGGCGGTGGTGATCGCCACGGTGGCGGAGCCGGTGGCAACGCGGATGAAGGCCGAGATGATCCAGCCGAAGAGGAGGGGCGACAGTTTGACCGAGGCACCGAAGTGGCCGATGGCCTCGGCGACGCCGCTGTCGCGCAGGACCCGGGCGAATCCACCACCGGCACCGATCACGATCAGGGTCATGCCGATGGAAGCGACGGCGGTTTCGGTGAACTTGAGCACCTGGGGAGTGGTATAGCCGCATCGGGTTCCGAGGGACCATCCGGCGAACACGACGGCCACCAGGAGGGCCATGAAGGGACTGCCGACGAACGAGAGGGTTTCCCGCAGGTGATCGCCCTTGGGCAGGGCGAGTTCGCCGACGGTGGCGATGAGCATGAGGACCACCGGCAACAGGATGCTGAAGAGGGTGAGGCCGAAACCCGGCAGGCGAAGCCCGGGTGCGAGGTTGCCGGATCGGTCCGGTGCGGCCGGGGCTTCGGTGGGCACGTGCTTGACGATGAACCGGGCGTAGATCGGGCCGGCGACGGCGGCAGTGGGGATGCCGATGATGAATCCCCACAAGAGCACGCGGCCCATGTCCACCCCGAGTCTCTCCGCGGCAAGCGAGGGTCCGGGGTGCGGCGGCATCAGGCCGTGCATCACCGAGAGACAGGAGAGCAGGGGAAGGAACAGCAGGAGGAACGGCTGTTTGGTCCGGTGCGTCAGGGTGAGGAGGATGGGCGTCAACAGGACCAGGCCGACGGCAAACCAGGTCGTCAATCCGATGGTCAACGCCAGTGCCATGATGCAGAGCTGGATCCGGGCAGGCCCGAAGAAGTCGATGAACCGCTTGGCGAGGACCTCGGCACCGCCGGATTCCGCCAGCAGCTTCCCGAGCATGGTTCCGAGGGCGACCATGGCGGTGATGCCGCCGAGGGCGCCGCCGAGTCCGTCGGAGAACGATTTCACCACCCCCAACATGCCGTAGCGGGGCATCGTGCCATCGGCGGCGGCTTTCAGCACGGTGCCGGCCGCGTCGCGGGCCGGCACTTCGAGCCAGAAGACGGCTCCGGTTCCCACCACCAGCGCGGCTCCCGCCAGCGCGATGAAGGCGTTCATCCGGAATCGCGTGACCAGAAGGACGAGGACACCGATGGAGGTCAGTGCCAGGGCTACAAGTTTCCAATCGCCGGGAGTCATGGTGCGCCGTCAAGGATGCCATGAACCCAACGCGCGGGGGAATGGGAATTCCCGTTCAGAGGGCGGGCGGGGCCTGTTTTGAGTTGGTCATGGATGTGGGCCGCCCGCCCTCAGGCCGCGATGTGAAAACGCCCGCTGAGGGCAGCGGGCCTACAACCGTGATGACCCACTCAACGCGCGCCCAGCCCGAGCAGCGTCAGCAGGCCCGGGAGGTCCGAGTAGTCGGGGATCACCACGTCCGCTCCCATCGCCGAGAGGCGGCTCCGCTTGGCGGAGTCGATGCGTCCGGAACCGAAGTGTTCCTCATCGGTGGCCACGGCGATGGCGGTTCCGCCGAGGGCCTTGGCCTGCTCGATCTCCACGTGGCCGTCCCCGAAGGCGAGCAGGGCACTGCCGGGAAGGTTGTCGGCGGAGAGGACGGCGTCCATGACGCCGCGCTTGGTATAGGTCCGGTCGCCCGGTCCGGTGGGGCCGTGGACCCGTCCATCGAAGAGGTCGACCAATCCGAGCGCTTCGACCTCGGCGCGCACGTAATGGACTTCGGTGCCGCTGACCACATGCAGCACCAGACCGCGATCGCGCAGGGCGTGCAGGCAGGCGAGGGCTCCCGGCGGTTGCATGGCCGCGACGGCGACGCGTCCAGAGCGGACGGAGTCGATGCGCTGCTGCACGACGGCACCGAGGCGAAGGGCGTACTGGGCCTGATACCCGCTCGCGGTCAGGGCCGTGCCGCCGCGCTCGGTCACCCGATCGGCCAGGCATTGCATCTGGTGGATGGTGGGCTTGCCGTTCAACCGCCAGATGTCGTCATGGGCCAGATGCCGGCGGGCGGCGGCGTCCTCGCCGGGCACGGACGGAAGATGATCAAGGAAGATTTCCAGCATCACCTCGCCCCATCCGGCGCGGATGAAGGACAGGGTACCGTCCCAATCGAAGAGGGCGTGGCGAAGACCCCGGGGAGCGATGAATCCCGGGCGCACTTCAATGGGGTCACTCACGGCAGGACGACGGTCTGGCCGGTGAGGACGGAACACTCTTCGGCTTCGCACACCTCGATGGAGAGGGCGGCGTCGGCAGCGGTCACGCGACCGGGAGCGCGTCCGGCCTCGATGGCTTCGATGAAGTGCCGGATCTCCCCGATGTAACCGTCGCCGCCGTCGGGCTTGACGGTGGCGGGTGTCTGGCCGGCAGCGTAAAGACGGAGGGCATCGGCACCGCGGGCGATGTCGAAATCCACGGTGGCCCGTTCGAAGTTGACGGTGAAAGCCATGTTGAACCCGAATCCTTCGGTCATCGCCCAACTGCCTTCGGCGGTGACCACCGGACCGTCCGGATAGCGGAAGAGCGTGGTCACGTGATCCACCGCTCCGCTGACCTTGGAGTATCCGGCGGAGGTGACGGCCGCCGGACGCCCGAAGCAGTGGACGACAAAATCGGTGTCGTGCACGTGCAGGTCGAACAGGGCACCGCCGGAGTCGGAGCCCTTGAGGAAATGTTGATGTCCCCAGGCGGGAGCCTGGGCGACCCGACGGAACCGGGCGTCCAGGACGCGGCCGTAGGTGCCGGCGACGATGGCCTGTCGGACCCAGGCGTACTCCGGCCAGAACCGGATGCACAGGGCGGGCATGAGGAACACGCCGCGCAGGGCGGCTTCGTCGGCGGCGACGGCGATGCGTCGGGCCTCGGCGGAGGTTCGGGCGAGGGGTTTCTCGACCAGCACATGCTTGCCGGCGGCGAGGGCTGCCAGACAAAGATCAACGTGGGTATTTGTGGGGGTGCAGATGTCCACCGCCTGGATCGTCGGATCCGCGAGGAGATCCTCGATGCGCCGGTAGGCTTTCACCTGGGTCATGTCGAGGCGGACGGGATTCTGGTCGCCCACGTTGCCGGCGACCTTGGAAAAGTCGCCGTCGAGGTTGCGTCCGCTCGGGTTGGCCAGGGCCGCAATCCGGGCCTGGGGAACCTTCTGGTATGCTTTCAGGTGGGCCACGGTCATGAAGCCGGTGCCGATGATGCCAACGTTGATCACGAGCAGGAGTATTTTTGGAACCGCGCGGTTGTGCGACCCCGAAGTTCAGCGTTCGGAGGGTAGTCAGAGTCTCCTCACGTCGACGCCTACCCGTAGGCGACGAGGTAACGAGGCTCATTCTGGGAGTGGCGGGGAATGTGTGTTGGGAGAGTGGTTGCCCACGAATCACACGAAACTCACGAAGCGGGGCGGTGGTTTGTGTGTTTGGTGTGATTCGTGGGCGATTGCTTTTCTGCGTCGGACGCGCCGGTTTCGTCCCGCCCGGTTCAACTGAACGGCAGCGGCACGATCTTCACCGGCACCTCGACCCCTGCCGAGTGCAGGGTGAGTTCGGTTCCGACCGCGTTGCATTCGCGTCGGACATAGCCCAGCGCGACCACGCCCGCGGCCGGCGACCGGATCACGCTGGTGACCGACCCGATCTCGCGACCCTCCCGCAGGAGTTTGTCGCCCCGACTGGGAAGCGCGGTGAGATCCTCGGGCAATCGCAGTCCGCGCAGGGCCTTGCCGACCTGACCGTAAGTGCGGATGCGTGCGATGGTTTCCTGGCCGATGTAACAGCCCTTCGAATAGCTGATCGCCCGGGATTCGATGCCGGTTTCGGGAGCGAGGTGGGTCTCGTCCATGTCGATCCCGAAGCGGGGGATTCCAGCTTCGATGCGGGCGAGTTCGAGGGCGTCCCAGCCAGCGAGCAAGCCACCTTCGGCGCGCACCGCGGAGACCAGCTTGTCGAGGACCATGGGTTGCACCTCGATGGGGAGGAACAGGTCGAAGCCGGTGCTCCCGGTGCGGGCGTTTCGGGTGAGGTAGATCTCGCCCAGGGTGGGATCCGTTAGATGGGCGACTGCGAGGTTTCGTTCCGGCAGCGCCACGCCCAAGGCGAGACGTTCCAGGACGGCCGCCGCCCGCGGGCCCTGGACGGTGATCAGACCGTAGAAGGGAGCCACGTCGATACACTGGACGTCGTCGGCGACGATGAAGTGATCGAGGCGTTGGAGCAGGGTGGCGGTCAGGCCGGGTTCGACATCCACCAGCAGTTCGTTGGGCAGGGCGTAGATGAAGGCATCGGCCTGCATGCGCCCCTTGTTGCTGACGAACGCGGCGTAACAGCCCTGAAGAGACGACAGTCCCTGCACATCGTTGGTGACCTGCCCGTGGAGCAGTCGCACCCGATCCGCTCCGGTGAGGCAGAAGCGTCCGCGAAATCCCAGATCCATGACGGCGGCCGTGGTCCGCAGTGCCGCGTGTTCCCGGGCGGCTTGACCGTAGTGGGCCACGGCCTCACATCCGCTGATTTCGGTGAACGTGGCACCCAGGGAGGCGTGGACTTCGTGAAGTGACAGAATCATGACGTGCTTGAACGCGTGGCGGCAGCCTAGCCTTTGCGGAGTCGGCGGGCGAGCGGGGACGTTCCGTATCACTTTTGCGTGGGTCATTGGTGTAGGCCGCCTGCCCTCAGGCGGTGATGTGAAGACGCCCGCTGAGGGCAGCGGGCCTACCACGGTCATTCGTCCCTCCGGTGCCGGCGGGGTTGACACGGTGGCAGAGTTCCGGCGGGGTTTTGGGAGATGTTGAGGAAGTGTCTTGATGGATCCGGGTTCTGGATCGTGTTGGTGGCCTTGGGGCTGCTGCTGGTGTCGAGCGGATGCCAGACTCGGTTGGCTCCTGCCCCTGCCAGTTGGCAGGTGTGGCGGGAGCGCCGGATGCAGGACATCGGCGGGCCCGATGGCTGGACGTCGCTGGCGGGACTCTTCTGGCTGCAAGAGGGGGAGCAATGGGTCGGTTCACGGGGGGATGTTCCCATCCGATTGCCCATGGGATCGGCACCGACGGTGGTGGGCACCGTGAAACGCGAAGGGGAAAAGGTCTGGTTCACCCCCGTGCCTGGAGTGCGCGTCATGTTGCGCGGCTATGCCGTCACGGCCGAGCGCGAGTTGGTCACCGATGTGGACAACGCCCCGGACATCCTGGAGGTCGGTCGGGTGAAGTTATGGATCCTGCATCGGGGGGAACGCCGCGGAGTGCGGGTCCGGGATCCCGAGGCTCCCGAACGGACCGCTTTCACCGACATCCGCGTTTTTACCTACAATCCGGGTTACCGGGTGAAGGCCCGCTTCGAGCCCTATCAGCCGGTGCGGAAACTACCGGTATCGGACGTCACCGGTGGGGTGGCCGAGGAGACCTGTCCGGGCGCACTGGTCTTCCAGCTCCAGGATCAGGAGGTCCGGATCGATGTCATCGAGGACACCGATGCCAACGATCTGTTCCTGCTCTTTCGCGATGCCACTTCCGGCAAGGAAACCTACGGCGGCGGCCGCTTCCTCCATGTCAACCGGCCTGACGCTTCCGGTGAGGTCGAGATCGATTTCAACCAGGCCTACAATCCGCCCTGCGCCTTCACGCCGTACGCGACCTGTCCGGTGCCGCCACGACAGAACTGGCTGTCGGTGCCGATCAAGGCCGGCGAAAAGACGACGAAGCACTGAGGCTGCGTCCGGAGGGTGTGATCTTTACGCCGGAGGCGTTTGAGAACCCTCTGCACCCCTCCGGGGTAGATTTGCTTTCCTCACCCAAACCCGGGGTGCGCTTCGCGACCCCTGGCTAATCGTTCCCATCCCTCCGGGATAAAGACGCCAGCCCGAGTGCATGACGGTCGAAATTCCAGATAGACGGGAAGCTCACCCATCATCAGCCGCTCTACCGCGATGGCGTCACTGCCGACGATCTGAGGATCTTGCGCTTTTGGGACAGTCTCTACGAGTAGGCGACGAGGTAACGAGGCTCATTTTGGTCGGGCGGGGAAGGTACGTGGGCCGGCGAATGCCCGAAGGGAAGTCAGAGTCTCCTTACGTCGTCTCCTACAAGGTAGGCGACGAGGTAACGAGGCTCATTTTGGTCGGGTGGGGAACGTACGTTCGGAAAGTGGTTGCCCACGAATCACACGAAACCAGGCGATGGTTTGTGTGCTTGGTGTGATTCGTGGGCAATTACCTGTTTGCGTCGGACTCGCGGAGCTCGCCCCTCCAAAGAACCGAGTCTCCTGACGTCGACGCCTACGGGAGGGTCTCCTACCGGGACCTACTTCGGCACGACGTTGAGGGTGAAGTAGGCGGCGGGATGGAGGAGGGGTTGGCCAGCGCGGCTCTTGAGGCCGGGAAACTTCAGTTCGTGGATGTGGCCCACGACCAGGTCCATCGACAATCGCAGGGATCGGCCATCGGCGGCGAGCTTCACGCCGTGGAGCGCGGGCTTGCCCTTGTCGACTTCCGGTGACCCGTAGTCGGCGCAGTAGAGGTAGGTGTAATTCTCCGCGGTGATCGATTCGAGGGTGGCCGAAGCGGGATCGACGGGTTCGGTGAAGGTGATCTCGAAGCCGTCATTGCGGCTATGGATCTCGTGGATCTCGAACGGGGTCCTTCCGGTCCAGACCAGGCGTTGCAGGGCGAAGGGCTTGCCGCCTCGGGCACCCCAGCCGCGATCGGAACCGCCGACGAACAGGGAACCGTCGGGGGTCTGTTCCAGGCTGAGGGAACCGGAAGCGAGACCTTCGCGGAAAGGAATGCAGGCACCCTGATAGACGCCCTCGACCTGTTCCAGGCAGACCCGCATGACGGTGCTCCAGGTCTGGTCCCCAACGAACAACTGGTTCTTGAACGGGCCGAACTTGCCGTCGGATCCGTCGTTGGCGATGCCACTGGCGCTCTGTCCCATCTTTCCATAGGGGAATCCCACGGCCGGCGGAACGAACTCCTTCATCTTCTTCCACTCGGTCGCGACACGGCTGTTCGAGGTGGGATCCGCCGGGCGGGGCCCGAGGTTGGACGCGAGGCTGTACCACTTGTTGCCGGTCGGGTTGCCAACGAATCCGCCGGGCTTGAGATGCTTCAACCAACAGGTGCCGTTCCACGGTCCCTGATTGTCGGTATAGAACATGTCACCCAGGTGGTTCGTTCCGATGCCTCCCGGCGAACGGATGCCGGACACATGGGGCGTGGCCTTGCCGTCGGGCCCCACCTTCAGGCACCAGCCGCGGAACTCGGTCTCGCTGGTGAACGATCCGGTGAGACAGAGCACGACCCAGATGTTGCCCTCGCGATCGAATTTCGACCCGAAGGCGTACTCGTGGTAATCGCCGGTCAATCCCCAGCCGTCGGAATAGGTCTCGAACACGTCGGCCCGGTCGTCGCCGTTGGTGTCGCGCATCCGCGTGATCTCGCCGCGTTGGGTGGCATAGAACCAGCCATCGCCGCGGGTGGTGATGCCGAGCACCTCGTGAAGGCCTTGGGCGTAGCGCGTGAACTTCACGCTGGCCGGCTTCGGATCGTTCGACAGGGCGCCATCGACGAACCAGATGTCACCGAGGCGCGTCGTCACGGCCAGACGATCCTGGCCGAAGTACTGGATCGCTCCCGCCTCCAGCACGATGCCGTCGGGAATGGGAACGGTGATCAACCGATAGAACTCGTTCTCGCGTTCCGCCTGGGTGGCGGCGTGGGACGCGGGAGCGAGTAGCGCGACGACCAGCAGGAAGGCAGCGGCGGCGATCCGATGGAACCGGGTGAGGTGCGACATAAGTCTGAAAGGGTTTCGTGGTTCGTGGTTCGGTTTCACCAGAGGATCTCCTGCACCAGTTGTCCCGGCACGGGCACGGGCACGCGCAGTTCGCGTCCGACGATCACTGGCTTCGCCCCGGGGAACCGCATCCGGACCTTGCCATCGATCGTGAATCCGCCGCTGGCATCCGCCTGGATGCTGCCTTCCGCGGCGCGGAACCAGACGTTCCCCGCCGGGCTGTTCCCGCTGAACTTCAAGGTGCGGGTGAGGAGGATGTCCACGTCCACGGCCCGCGGGAGTGGCGTGTCGTCGATGGTGATGCCCTGGAAGCGATAGCGGAACGAGGGCCGTCGGGTGTCGTCGAGGCTGTACCCGAGGAACTGGGATCCGGTGGCCCTGCCCGAGGCCTTGGGCCAGGGGGCGTCGGGTGTTGCGAGGACCGCGAACGGCGCACCCTCCGGGAGCTTCACCACATGATCGCCCAGGGGCGCTTCGAAGCCGGTGCCACGGTCGGTGCTGTGGCGGGACGTGTCGATGAACGCCCCCTGCCAGATCATCGCCAGACGCAGTTGATTGGCGTCGAACGCCAGGTTGGCGTGCTCGGGGTATCCCACGCCGATGGCACGCGTCCCTGCGCCTTCGATGAAGTGCCGGTAGATGACCGCCTCCTTGTCTGCGGTCAGTTCCTGTCGCGAACGAATCAGGCCGGCGGGAACGTCCGCCTGGGCTCCGGCAGCCATCCACGCCCAGATGGCCCGGATCTGGGCATCGGTGTTGCCGTCGAGGATCTCGTTATTGGCCGCGCGACCTTCGGGCCAGAAGCTCGGCATGCGCGTTCCCGGACGGAGTGCGGCCGGATCGGGCAGGTATCGACGGAACCAATCCCAGCGCAACCGCTCGTGCATGCGATCCAGCGCCAGTGCGGGGATGCCGGTGGAACCATGGGTCGAGAAGGTGTGACAGGCGATGCAGCTCAGTCCGTCGCGACCCACCAGACGACGGCCGAACTTGGCGTCGCGTTCGGTGTGGGCGGGATCGGCCGGGGCACTGGCCGGAACATCGGCGGCCTCGAAGGCGGCCGGCAGATGCGCCGTGTTGACGTTGCCGAACACCGGCATCCGCGTGGCCATGTAGGGACGGACCTTGGAACCTTCGGACAGGAGCTTCGTCAGCCACTCACGCCGGAGTTTGCCTCCGACCTTTTCCAGGTGGGGCGGCAGCTTGCCTTCCTCGCCCAGATCGGCTTCCCCGAGGATCTTGAACCAGCCATCGCGTCCGGTGGCCGCAGGACCACCCACGCCGTCTCGCTGATGACAGGCGAGGCAACCGAGGCGCGAGGTCGTCAGTGAAACCTGCTGGGCCGGGCTCGGGGCCTGCGCGAGCGATTCCAGATTGGAAAGAGTGCGGCGCAGGGCGGCGCGTTGATCGGTGGTCAGGTCGAACTTCGGCGCACCGACCGGCACCTGCTCGGCGAGGCAACCGGCATTGGGTCGTCGGGCCGCCTCCCGCAACGGCTTGGCGGCGGTCGCCAACAACGGTCCCATCGAATCCGTCAGCGCATGGCAGGCCGTGCAATTCATCTGGGCGAACCGGGCGCGTCCGGCCAGGACCTTGGCCGGATCGAAGGCAAAGTCGCCGCGTCCCACCGGAAGCATCGGTTGGCCGAAATGCTTGAGCACCGATCCGGGGATGGCCTGACGTTCGAATCCCGGGCCCGCCCAGCGCGCCTTGAATTCCCATCCGCCGCCGCCCTGGAAGAAACGGACGTCGAGGGTGTGCGGTCCCTTGCCCAACTGGATCTTGCCGTCCTTTTCCACCGGTGGATGCACTCCGTCATTGTTCACGACCCGCTTGCCGTCGATGTCGAGGGTCGAACCGTCGTCCGAGTTGAGCCAGAAGGTGTAGGTGCCTTCGGTGGCGATCTCGATGGCGCCGGTGAAGCGCACGCCGAACGGGCCCTGGCGCTTGCCCATGGTGATTTCCAGTTGATCCACCTCGCCGGTCTCACTCGGCTTGCGTCCGTCGTCCATGTTCGACGTGTTGCCGCTGAAGCCTTCGAAGTACTCCCACTTCAGACCCGGCACCGTTGCCGAAGACGCCTTCGGATCGCTGAGGGACGGTGCCTGTTCCCGCAACAGGTAGGTGGCAATCGCCCGCGCCTCGGCATCGGTCAACCCGAGCGACGGCATGCGTCCACCGGGCCGGTGCTTCACCGGGTCCTTGAGGAACCGGATGAGTTCCCCACCCGGATACTTGGAAGCCAGCTTGCCGAGCGGCAGCCCCTCGCGTTGCGCCCGCTCGAAGGCGTCCACGGGCAGATCGGCCGGCCGTTCGGTCGGCGCGTGGCAGGCCACACAACCCAGCGAATGGTACAGCTCCCGACCCAGGTCGAGCCGGGCCGGATC
>CAMCFL010000068.1 GCA_945873715.1 Akkermansia muciniphila | reverse complement strand
GTCCTGTAAACTAGAAAGTCAAATGACCTCGGGAGCCAGCGAGATGATCTTCATGAATTTCTTCTCACGAAGTTCCCGGGCTACCGGCCCGAAAATTCTTGTACCCTTCGGTTCGCCCTCGGGATTGATGATCACGATGGCGTTTCGGTCGAAACGGAGATACGACCCATCTGAACGGCGGATTGGGGCTCTGGTTCGAACCACTACGGCGTTGCACACATCCCCCTTCTTGACCGAACCATCCGGAGCCGCCTCCTTGATGTGCACCTTGATGATGTCACCGACCCGGGCATAGCGCTGGTTGCGGCCTAGGACACCGATAGTCCAAGCCACTTTGGCCCCCGTGTTATCCGCGACGTCGACACTGGAACGAATCTGAAGCATGATGAAATTCCTTTAGAGGTGCGGTAAAGCGCTCAAGCGGCGCTTTTCGAGGAGCCGTCGGCGTTGAGTACCTCGACCAACCGCCAGCACTTGGTACGGGAAAGCGGACGGGTCTCCTGAATCCGGACCAGGTCGCCGATCTGGGCCTGGTTGTTTTCATCGTGCGCGTACAGCTTGTTAAAGCTAGTCACGATCTTTTTGAACTGGGGGTGACGATAGCGCCGCTCAACGCGGACCACGATGGTCTTCTGCATCTTGTTAGATACAACCTCACCCGTCCGCTCCTTGCGGTGTCCGCGATCCTGAGAAATTTCAGCCATATACCTTAGGTTCAAGCCTTGTTGCCAACGGACGCCACCCGAAGGGATGACAACCGGGTTTCGCAACGCGCAATGTCACGTCGCAATTGTTCGATGCGATGAGGTTTCTCAAGACGTGCGGTCGCCTTCTGCAGGCGCATATTGAACAATTCCAATCGCAGTTCCCGCCCTTTTGCGAGCAGCTCTTGAGCGGTCATCTCCTTGAAAGCATTCGTAGCCATGGGATTCAAATTTCAACCAATCTTGTGTCGCGAGATGAACTTGGTAGAGATCGGCAACTTCGTTGCCGCCAAGCGCATTGCCTCCCGGGCGATCGCCTCCGGAACTCCGTCAATCTCGAAAAGGACGCTGGCTGGGCGAATCACCGCCACCCAAGACTCAACGCCGCCCTTCCCGGTGCCCATTCGAACTTCCAGGGGCTTCTTGGTAAAGCTCTTGTCTGGGAAAATTCGGATCCAGACCTTGCCCCGCCGCTTCATGTAGCGGGTGATGGCGACCCGGGCCGCCTCAATCTGCTTGGCATCCATCCAACAGCGCTCAAGCGCCTGGAGACCATACTCGCCGAAAGCGACTGTATTACCACGAGAGGCCAACCCAGTCCGGCTGCCTCTCTGCATTTTGCGGTACTTGACCCGCGCGGGCATCATGGCCATTTGAAATCCTTATTCCTTGAGGTAAACGGTTAATTGGACTGCTTAGACCGGCCGCGCGGGCGAATCGGTCCGCCGATCTTCAGTGCGACGCTCAGCCCGCTTGGGTTCACCCTTGCAGATCCAGCACTTGATTCCGAGCTTCCCATAGACCGTCCGTGCCTCGGCGAATCCGAAGTCAACGTTGGCCCGGAGGGTATGAAGGGGAACACTTCCCAAATGATAGGTTTCAACACGCGAGATCTCAGCACCACCCAATCGGCCTGCGCACCGAAGTTTGATGCCCTTGGCACCCAGATCCATTGCGATCTGAAGTGCCTTCTTCATGGCTCGCCGGAAACTGATTCGACGCTCAAGCTGCAGGGCGACATTTTCCGCCACCAACTGGGCATCCAAATCAGGTTGCTTGACCTCCTGAATGTCCACGTAGATGTCCTTGCCCGTAATTCTGGAGAGCTCCTCCTTGAGCTTGTCGATCTCGGATCCCTTGCGCCCGATGACGACGCCAGGGCGGGCAGTGAAGATCGTGACCCGGCACCGGTTGGAGGCCCGTTCAATGTTGATCCTCGGAACCGAGGCACTCTCAAGCTTCCGCTTGAGGATGGATCGGATCAGATGATCTTCAATAAGAAGACCGCTGAAGTCCCTCTTGTTGGCGTACCACTTGGAGCGCCAGTCGTGGTTGACCGGAATGCGGAAGCCGATCGGATTAGTTTTCTGGCCCATGTGATCAGTTGTCGCTAAGGACGATCTTGATGTGGCTGTTGCGCTTGATGATAGGGCCAGCCGAACCGCGGGCCTTTGGAACGAAGCGTTTGAAGGAACCGGCGGTCTGCGCGAAGGCTCCGCTGATGCGCAGAGTTTCACCTTTGAGGCCGTGATTGTTCTCCGCGTTGGCGATCGCCGACTGCAGTGTCTTGGCGACTGCCCGGGCTGACTTGCGTGGAACAACCTTGAGAACGGCCAATGCCTGAACGGCATTCATGCCCTGAACCTGCCGCACAACTTCCCGCACCTTTTGCGGGGACATGCGGAAGTTTTTGTAGATAGCGTGCACTTCCATGGGGATTCCTTGCTACTTGGCCTCCGCCTTGGCGGTGTGAGCGCCATGCTTCTTGAAGGTCCGCGTCAGGCTGAACTCACCGAGTTTGTGCCCGACCATGTTTTCCGTGATGAAGACAGGGTTGAAAACCCGACCATTGTGAACGTTCACCGTAAGTCCGACGAAGTCGGGGGTGATGGTTGAACGTCGTGACCACGTCTTGATTGGAGCCTTCGATTTGACGGCCTTTGCCTTCTGGACTTTGTCCATGAGGCTATGGTCCACAAACGGCCCTTTCTTGAGAGAACGTCCCATATGCTTACTTGAGCTTCATCGGCCTGCCGTCCCGGCGAACCAGGATAAATCGGTTGGAAATCTTACTCTTGTCACGAGTGCGGAAGCCCTTGGCAAGGACACCCCACGGGGACACCAAATGTTGACGACCGCCGCCGCCCTTGGACTTGCCCTGACCGCCACCGTTCGGGTGGTCGACCGGGTTCCGGACCATGCCGCGGGACATTGGACGGCGGCCTCGATGGATGCTGCGTCCAGCTTTACCGAGGACCACGTTCTCGTGCTGGGTGTTGCCCACCTGACCAATCGTGGCCACGCACTTTTCATGAACACGGCGAATTTCGCCGGAAGGCAACCGCAACTGAGCGTATCCTTCGTCACGAGACATCAAAGTCGCTCCTGATCCAGCGGACCGAACCATCTGTCCGCCTTTGCCCGGAACCAATTCAATGTTGTGGATGGTCACACCCATCGGGATCGCGGAGAGGGGCAAGCAATTGCCGAGGGTCGCAGGAGCAGAGGGCCCATTCATCAAGGTGGTCCCCACCTGAAGGCCGTCGGGACAGAGGATATATCGCCGATCACCGTCGGTGTATTCCAGCAAGGCAAGTCGAGCGCTGCGAATCGGATCATACTCGACCGCGATGACCTTGGCCTCGATGCCGTTCTTGTTCCGCCGAAAGTCTACAACCCGGACCTTCTGTTTGTGTCCGCCACCAATCGCTCGGGCGGTCACCCGGCCGTGGGTGTTGCGACCTCCGGTCCGTTTCCGGGTGTACACCAGCGACTTCTCAGGCCGACTTTTGGTGATGTCCGAAAAGTCGGCGTACGTAATGTAACGCGTCGAGGGCGTTAAGGGCCTAAAAGTTTTCACAGGCAATAGTTCAGTTTCAAACACGCAGCACTCGCTGTCGTGCACCCGGCCATCACTCCCAGTCGCTTGGAGCGACTTGGTTATCGGCCGTGCTCATCGTTTTGCCGGCAAGCGGCGAAACGGGAGCGCAGAGATTAGAAATCCAAGGCAGAGTCGCAATGCTTTTTTTGGAAAATCTGCTGAAGGCTAATTCATCGACTCCTTTCGGGCTGCTGGCTTGCGACCCGTCCTGGCGGCTTCATTGACCGCTGCGAAGCCTTCAGCAAGTGCAGTGATGCCGACTCTTTCGCCACCGATTCGGGAAAGGGCACACGTCCTCGGGCACCGGGTCCGGTGAACATTGGGCACCATCGATCAGGTCTCAGACCTCAACCGCCTGTTCGAGTCCGAGCGACGACGATGTTGGCTGGTTCACGCGAACCAGGTTGGAGCCAATGGGGGTAGTGGACGGGGCTCAAGGGCTGGGTACTGGGACGGTCTTCCAAAATCTTTTCGGGTTCCCCGATAGAATACGATTGCAGCGAAGCCGGCAGTTGACCATGTTCCGCCCGCATTTTGGTTCGGGGCGTAGCGTAGCATGGCTAGCGCGCTTGGTTCGGGTCCAAGAGGTCGTGAGTTCAAATCTCACCGCCCCGACCACTTTGTTCCCCTTCAACAGGGATCCCTTCGGGGAAGGTTTGTTGCGCACGTGGCGGAATTGGCAGACGCGCTACTTTGAGGTGGTAGTGCCGTAAGGCGTGCAGGTTCAAGTCCTGCCGTGCGCACCATTCGCGGGGTCGGGGAATTCTTCCGATAACCCCTGAGAAACGCCCACTTTCTGGGCAGAAGTTGCTACCACCCCTGTCCTAAGCCTTCCCTTCCTCGAACCCGTTCACACGGTCTTCGACTGCCCATTTTGGAAACCGGCTTGGAAACCGCCAGGCCCAATGCAAAGCGCCCCGCTCTTCCTGCAATCCACCCATCGAGGGCGGCCCGCCAGGATGGTCGACATCCCGGCCAGCTAGGCCGAGAAGCGGAGGAAGACGCTCTTCCGCTCCCGAGCTGCCGCGGACGAGTTCCTTCGTGATGGTTTCTCCAACGCGAGGGAGATTGGCCTCCGGGCGGCATTCATCTCCCCGGCGCGGGAGCAGAAGTTTCTTGTGCCCGGCCGGTGACTCGAGGATCGAACTCGCCGCGGTCCAGGCCGGCCTTGCCGATGAAGAGGGAGTGGGTTGAACCCCCACGCATGAAGGCTCCGGCCACGATCGACGACAGGCGAAGGATCACCCTCCCCAAGGACATGGGTTTCCTCCCAGGGCAGGCTTTCGGCCTGGAGCGTACCGCGGAGGGGGTGCTGCTTCGCCCTCTCAAACCCGAAGCTCCCAAGACCAAGCCTTCCGCCGGAAAGCACCTGCATCGAAAGAGGGGGATTCTGGTCTGGTCCGGTCTCATTCCGGACGTGGACACCGACAGCGAAGGGTGATCCCGGCCAACCGGGCGGGCCTTGCGCCCTGGCTCTGGCATGGCCTACTTCGGCCCGAATCAAACCGACTTCGTAAACCCCGATTGATCGCCACCGTTAGGCTCCTCGACGTCGTGGGATCCCCAACAATTTTTGACGTCCCCATACAAATTCGCGGGCGTTGGTGTCATTCTCTTTGAAATGGATGTTGGGACGAGCGCAGACAAGCACTGGGCCGAGGAGCTTTTCGAAGCTCAGGCTGCGGGTTTGATCCTTTACGGGCGCGCTCTGGGCCTTGGTCATAGCGAAGCTGAGGATGCTGTGCAGGACGTCTTCGCCGCCTTGCTCCAACTCGACGAGTGCCCCCGTCAACCGGCCCAGTATCTGGTCCGCTCCTTCCGAAACCGTGCCCTGAACCGCAAGCGCAGCCTTTGGCGTCGGCTGGCCCGCGAGTTGGAGTCCGACCACTGGTTTGACCCTTCGGACGCACCGCACCCAGCCGAGTCCAGGGCGATGAAGGAGCTGACGCAGCTCGCCGAAGAACAGCGCGAAGTCATCGTGCTGCGGTTTTGGCACGGACTGACGTTCGAAGAGATTGCCGAAATGACCGGTGCGAGCCCAAACACGGCGGCTGGGCGGTACCGTTACGGAATGGACCACCTGCGGCGGCGACTTCACCTCGATCTGGACCCTGATTTTTCACCCTGCTTCAATCGATGAACCCCACGCCCATCCGACCATGGAAGCCTCGCGGCCCCTCTGAATCACTTCGGCGGCGCATCTTCGAACCGGGGACGGCGGCCCGATTTGCCGGGAGATTGGGAGTGCCCTGGATCCGGGCTGGACTGGTCGTCGCGTCCGCTTGGGTTTGCGCCCTGACTGTCGCCTGGTCCCCGGCCTCAGCAACGGCCGCCAGCGGTCGTGCTGGCGGTCTCGCCGGTGTTTCGGCGTTGGTCGCCCAGAACTGCCTTCCCGTTGCCAGCTTCACCCTGACCAATCGCGCGACTTTTCCCGGTACGAACGCGTCGCAGACTGCGCTCTGACCTCTGATTTCCCCTTTCCACATGGCACAAATGAGTTCCCCCGCAGCTGCGCGCCCCCCGTCGCCAGCGAGTCCTAGACCCAATCCGCTCCCCGGTGATCCGGGAGAGATCACCCCGGCCATGCCTGCCTTGAGCCGCTTGTTCCGACGGGTGGACTGGCTGGCGTTCGCCCTCGTCTCGGTCCTGGTGATGATCGGCTACCTGCTGACCATCGCACCGGACCTGACACTGGAAGACTCAGGCGAACTGGCGGTGGCCTCGATGTACGCCGGGGTTCCCCACCCTCCCGGTTACCCGGTCTGGACCCTCTACACGTGGTTGTTCACCAAGCTCCTGCCATTTTCCAACATCGCTTGGCGCGTGGCGGTGTCGTCCGCGTTCGCCGCAGCGATGTCGGCCGGGATGGTTGCGCTGCTGGTATCGCGGGGATCAGCGTTGATCCTCGACGGGGTGGATCTGTTCAAGGGTCGCGACCGTTCGTTGGACAACTGGATCTCGCTGGTGACGGGCTTCGTCTCGGGGATGCTCTTGGGATTCAACGGCTACATCTGGAGCCAGGCGGTGATCGTCGAGGTGTACACGATCGCGGTCTGGTCATTGATGGGAGTCCTGGTATGCCTCAAACGCTACACCTGGCTTCCCCACCAACGATGGACGCTTTACCTCGGATGCTTCCTGTTCGGCATCTGCTTCTGCAACCACCAGACCCTGATCGTCGGAGCGATGGGACTCGAGGTCGTCGTCCTGATGGCCGATCGACGGGTGGGGCGTGACTTCCTGCTGTTGAACACGGTGATCTGGATTGCGGCGCTGGGCATGCATGCCAGCGGCAAGATCAAGGTCTTCGTCGAGAACCCGTCCCTGCTGTTGATCTTCAATCTGGTCGGCATCCTCTCCGCTGTGGGCTGTGCCTGGACGGCAGTCCTGACCAACCGCCTGGGCACCCGCCTTCACGTCGTGCTCTTCTCTGCCATCGCATTCGGCGTCGGTGCCTCGCTCTACTTTTACATGCCCTTGGCGTCGGTGACGAATCCGCCGCTGAACTGGGGATACCCGCGGGTCTGGGATGGCCTGGTCCATGCCTTCACCCGCGGACAGTACGAGAAGACCTCACCCGGCATCTCGTTCGGTCAGATTTTCGCCTACTTCGAGGGCGTGAAGGACGAGTTCAACTGGGCAAACCTGATCCTGGCAATCGTCCCGTTCTTCCTGATCCATCGAATGCGCCTCCGCGAACGTGGATGGCTGATTGGTCTGGGAACCATCTACCTCTGCCTCGCCTTCCTTCTCATCTACCTGCTCAACGGTCAGACCGACAAACAGTCCAGAGAGTTGGTGAAGGTCTTCTACACCTCCTCGCACGTCATGATCGCGATGGTGATCGGCTATGGGATGGCCATTGTCGGAGGCTTCCTGCAGAACGTCTTCCACCAGTGGCGCCTCTGGCTGGTTGGCGGCGGAATGCTGGCCGTGGCCCTCAACCTGTACCAATTGGTGGACGCCTTCGATGCGTCGAAGAACGTGTTCTTCATCCCCCGTCTGGCGGCGGGGATCAGCCTGTTGATCACCGCAGTCCTTCTGCTGTTCCTGATCATCTGGGGCGACAGCAACTCGGCATTCGGAAGTGGCGCGTCGACGGATTCTCCTGGCAAGGGCAGCGGCAAGACCCGACTCGCCCTGACCCTGGCACTGTTCACCTTCATTCCGGTCGACTCCATTCTCGACCACTGGGCGGAGAACGAGCAGCGCAACCACTACTTCGGTTACTGGTTCGGGCACGACATGTTTGAACCCGGAATGGACACCTCGGCAGCGCCGGCACCGAAGGATGCGTCTGGCAAACCGCTCTACCCGTCCATGGACAAGCACACGGTGCTGTTCGGCGGGACCGACCCGGGCCGCTTCTGCCCGACCTACATGATCTTCTGCGAGAGTTTCATTCCCGCAAAAGACCGGCGGAATCCCTTGTTCGATCGGAGGGATGTCTACCTCATCACGCAGAACGCCCTGGCGGACAACACCTACCTTGATTACATCCGCGCGCACTACAACCGCAGTGCCCAGAACGACCCGCCCTTCTTCTACTCGATGCTGAACGACGCGGTGTCGATTTCGAGGAATCGACTGAACTGGAAGGCAAGCATGATGGCCCCGTCCGATCGCTGGATGACGGCCATGGGGGACCGCATCGAGAAGGATCGACGGGTGGGGTCCTCCTTTTTCTCGGAAGCCGACTTCAAGGATCTTCCCGTTCTCAAGGCGCGGATCAGTTCCGGCACCGATCCGCTCAGCCTCCACCTGAAACAGACCCTCGGAGCCGCAGCGGCAGGGGACGCCGACGCCTTGACCAAGGGCCTCAACCAGATTCTGGAGGCACCCTCGCTCTACCAACCCGAGCGGTTCGCCGGGATCAAGCTGTCGGAACATGTGCTCCGCTTCGCCCAGCAGGCTCCCCAGGGCCACACCCGGATCCGGCTCAATCGCCTTCTTCTGGAGGAGGCCTATGCCGGACTCATCGCCATCAGTCCGGGCGGGGTCTACCCCGACCGCGAGATCCTCACGCCCACGCCGGAGGATCTCCGGAGATGCTTCGAGGAGTACAGCATCGACGCCCAACGTCGGGCTCAACTGAAGCAATTGAAGCCGGGTGAAGTCCTCACCCAACTGCCCGATGGCCGGGTATCCGTCGCCGGGCAAACGGCAGTCATGTCGATCAACGGCCTCCTGACCAAGGTGATCTTTGACAAGAACCCCGACCACTCCTTCTACGTCGAAGAAAGCTTCGCGCTCGACTGGATGTATCCGCATCTGGTCCCCCACGGCATCATCCTGAAGATCGAGCGGGAGCCCGTGGCGCAGTTGAGCGACGAGCAGATCCGACGCGACCACGAGTACTGGTCCCAGTACTCCGAGCGCTTCATCGGCAACTGGATCCAGTACGAAACCCCGGTGAAGGAGGTTTGCGACTTCGCCATCCGGACCTATCGCCTGCGGGATTACTCCGGGTTCAAGGGCGACGACCGATTCGTCCGCGACGACAACGCCCAGAAGGCGTTCAGCAAATTGCGCAACGCGATCGGCAAGTCGGTTTACGGATGGCGTGCGCAGGAGGCACGGGATCCGGTGTATCAGGCCAAGATCGTGAAGGAAGCTGAGTTCGCCATGAAGCAGGCCTTCGCCTTCTGTCCCTACAGCCCCGAGACCGTCTTCAACTATGCCTCCCTTCTGGCCGGACTTGGCCGGTATCCGGATGCCTACCGCGTGGTGGCGACCTGCTACGAACTGGATCCCGAGAATCTCGGGATCCGCGATCTCCTCCGCCAGTTGGAGCCCTACCGGGATGCACCCACGCCGCCCGCATCCGGCGCGATGCCCACTTCCGGAACACCGGCGGCGATGGCAGAAGCCGCGACCAACCTGGAATCGACCTTCAACGTGGCGAGCAGCCTGTTCAACTCAGGCCGCAGCAACGAAGGCGTCGCGGTCCTCGATTCCCTCCTGGCCAAGCCGGATTCGGACCTCCGCACGCTGGCTTCCCTGGCCCAGGCCTACCAGCAGCTGCAACGGGTGGATCGGGTCGAAACCACCATGGAACGGTACGCCCGGCTCATGCCGGAAAGTCCGGAAGCCTGGTATCAGCTGGCAGCCGTCCAGGCGGTGCAGGGTAAATCCAGCTCCACGGCGGGCAGCCTCCGAAAAGCCTTCCAGTTGAGCGATGCGCGCCTGTCCACCAACCCGGCTGCCGCCAACCTGCGCACCCAACTGTCGACCGACCCCCGCTTCGACTTCGTGCGCCCATCTCTGGACCCGAAGCTCTGATGGGCAGACCTGGATTCTTGTTTCAGCCTATGAACCGGAATCCTATCCGCAGATGGCGCAGATGGCGCAGATGACGAGGCCATTTCCCGCTGAAGTGTTCTCACGGGTGCATCTTGAGTTTGTTGTCACGAGTGTAGGCCCGCTGCCCTCAGCGGGCGCTTTCACATCGCCGCCTGAGGGCAGGCGGCCTACATCCATGACTTACTCCAGATGCACTCTGTTCTCACCCGCGAGGTGAGACCGTTTCCACGCCTTGGTCGCTTCCAAGTGCCTCCCCATCTGCGGAATCTGCGCCATCTGCGGATAAACCACTCCGACCTCCAGGATCAGCGGTCC
>CAMCFL010000067.1 GCA_945873715.1 Akkermansia muciniphila | reverse complement strand
TGTGCTCCGAGCAGTTGACCGGCCGCCATCAGGCAGCCGATGAGAAAGTCCACCTTGCCAGCGACCAGGAAGTAGCCGAGCGCAGCAAGGTTGCTGGTGAGGTTCATGGCTTTCGTCACGCCCGTGGCGCCTCGAAGGTCGAGGCCACGGACGAGGACACAGGCCATCATCCAGAAGGATCCGGTCCCGGGTCCCAGGAAGCCGTCGTAGAATCCGAGCAGCACTCCAAAGAGCAGGCCGAACGGGACGATGCCCATCAACGCCGGACGCTCGCGCGTGCCGAGATCCGGCTTCACCAGCAGGTACACGACGATCACAGCGAGCGCGATGGGGATCAGACGGCGGAGTTGTGACGGATCGACGGCCGTCACGACGCCGGCTCCGGCGATGGCTGCCAGAAACGTGGCCGCCACCCCGATCTTCCAGCGGCCCCAGTCGATCAGTCCGGCGCGGGAGTAGTTCCAGGTGGCGAGTGCGGTGCCGCAGGAAGACTGGAACTTGTTCGTTCCCAAGGCGACCTGGGGAGGCAGGCCGGCGGCCAGCAGTGCGGGAACCGTCAGGAGCCCGCCGCCGCCGGCGATGGCATCGACGAATCCCGCGGCCGCACCCACGACAAACAACGCCCCGTGAATCCAGGTCAAAGGCTCCATCGTCCTCAGTCCAGTTCGTGCCGGATGCTCACCGAACCGTGGTCATCACAATCGAGGGTGAGCGTACCGGGTTGTGGCCTCGGATGCGCCACCCTCCAGCGGGCCAGCGGGGTGGCGACGGTCTGTTCCAGCGTTCGCTGGAGGGGGCGGGCCCCGAGTTGCCGATCGTACCCGGTGCGGGCGACCCATCGGACCAGGCGTTCGGACCACGCGAGTCGGAGGCGGGCGGACGCCAGTCCCTCGCGGGCGGCGAGTTCCTCGAGTTCCTTGCGGGTGATCGATTCGATGTCGGCGGTGGAAAGCGGGCGGAACGTGATGACTTCGTCCAGGCGGTTGAAGAATTCCGGGCGGAAGAAGCGGGCCACCTCGGTGGCGTAGTCGGCGGTGTTGGATTGGGTGAAGCCCATGCCCTGGGCAGCATCGGCACCGAGGTTCGAGGTCAGGACGATGATCGCACTGCGGAACCAGGTGACCCGCCCAAACCGGTCGGTCAACCGACCTTCATCGAGCAGGCCGAGAAGGACGTCGAACACCTCGGGCGCGGCCTTCTCGATCTCGTCGAAGAGAACGACGCAGAAGGGCTGACGACGAACCCTCTCGATCCAATCCGCGGCGCGGCCCTGGGTATCGAGCAGGAGTCTTCGGGACGCGCCCCAGCCGGCGTATTCGCTCATGTCGAGGCGCACGAGGCGGTCCTTCTGCTGGCTGGCACCGAAGCAGAAGTCCACCAGTGTCCGGGCCAATGCGGTCTTGCCGACGCCGGTGGGGCCGCAGAAGAGGAGGACTCCGAGGGGACGCGAAGGATCGTTCAATCCGGTCTTGACGGTGGCGACGAGCCGGACGGCGGCCTGGGTGGCATCGGGCTGCCCGATCACCTGGGCATTGAAGCGCTCCGTGACTGCCTGGGGATCCAACGAAAGTTCATCCCGCAGGAACAGCTCCGGCAGGCCGGTGTGCCGGATGAATCCCTCCACTGCATCGGACTCGCTGATGGTTCTGGTGGGAGAGCTGGAGGCCGACCGTTTCCGGGCCTCGGTCAGGGATCGCAGGAAGGCGGCGGCTGGCCCTGGGAAGGCGGAGTAGGGCTGGAACCTCCGGAACATCCGATGAACACGCCGGACGACCCCGGGTTGCAGGTGGAGGTTGGCCGAAGCGGTCTGCGTCTCGGCGATCCGGGTCAGCACCCGGTCCACCGCGGTCTCGGTGAAGGCGGGGACGCGCACGATCTGGAACAGGTCGAGCAGACCGGGAAGCAGTCGCCGGCAAGCCTCGATCTCTGCCGTGCTCGCCTCGGCTACCAGCCGGAGTTCGCCGCGCTGCAGGTAGGGAAGGAAAAAGGCGGCAACACTGTTTCCCGGTCCCTGGCCTCCGACGGAGACGAGTTCCAGCAGGTTCTCGACGCAGAAGATTCCCTCGACGGCACCGAGTTGGTGGATGAACTCCTCGCAGCGCTCCTCCCATTCCCCGAGGTAGCGCATGCCGGCGATGATCCGCGCTCCGTTTCCACGCCAGAACCGGTAACGCGCCAGATCGTGAGACTCCTCGGCATCCCCGGTCGGCCGGGACTTCCGTTGCCGGGTGAGCTTCCGAACCGCATCCAGCAGCACCGTGGACTTACCCACCCCGGGTTCACCCACCAGCAGCAGGCTGGCGCGATCCTCCTCCAGCAATCGGATCAGGGACGCGACGAGTTCATCCCGTTCGTAGGCCGCAGAGCTGGCTGATGCCCGGGCGCGATCCTGAAGCAGGGGATCGGCGATGGTGAACAGAAGCTTGAGATCCGAACGCGTCTCCGGCGCGGGCGGACGTTTTGGATCCGCCTTCTGGCGCATCACGATCTCCCCGAGCCGGCACCCGGAAGGCGGGATGCGGAGGGCCAGCTGCGACGGGGACAGACCGCGGAGCGATTCCTTGACGTAGTGCGCCACCAATCCCTTGAGGTCACCGCCGGGCTGAAAAGAGAACTGCAGCGAGAAATGCGGGATCACGCAGACCGGCAATCCCGTCTCCTGCAATCCCGTCACACACGGCACGACCATGGGGATCGTTTCAGGACAGGGGATGATCCGCTGTCCGGTCTGGTACTGCGGTCGGACATCCACGCGGACCTCCAGCAACTGAGGATCGATGAGGTCGGGCTCGGACATCCACGGCTCATGGTCGACCACCCACTCGATGGTGTCGCGAAGCTGGCGGAGCACTTCCGTTTCGGTTGCGGCCGAAGCTGCGGTGGCGTCGAACTCCCCGACCAGCACTCCCGAGTGCTGACCGGCGGCGTCGCTCCAGAGGACGACGGGATGACGGTGGGTGATCATCGGTCAGGACGAGGCGCGGACGGCGGAATCCGGCTGCGCGGCGAGGGCATTGGCGAGGGCGAGTTCGACGTTCCGGGGCAGGGGAAGGGCAGACAGGAACAACGACGAAGGACCCTCCGCAGCGCCTGGCCAACTTGCCAAGGTGGCTCCGGAACGGAGATCCGAGAGGTGGGGAATGACTTCCAGACCGTGATCGTCCCGGAGTTGGCTGCCCTGGAACATCACCGGCCCCATCGAATCGAGATCGAAGCCCGTGCCTTCCTTCTGGAGCCTTGCGGCGAGGTGGCGTCCGGAGGCCGCCGATTCGACCAGGGTGATGTCGAAGCGGACGAAGGCGATCGAGGAATCTGCCTGTTCGAGCAGGACGAGATGGGCGCCGGCGGGCAGCAGGCGCATCAGATTGATCCCCTGGATCAGTTGGAATCGCATCTCACCGGATCCGGGCGGCAGCGACTGAAGTTCTTCGACCCCGATCCCGGCCATGTTGGCGAGCCGTCCGCAGAGCAGCGTCGCCAGGAGGTCGGAGTAGGGCTTGTCCGCGCGGTCAACGGCCTGCCAGCGGACGATGGCCACCTGATGGTCGGGACGACCGGCGGCCAAGGCTTCGAGGATCGCCAGTTCCCGGGTCACCCCCATCAACGGGCTGACCGCCCGATTCTCGGTCAGGGGATCCCGATCGGAGAGGTCGGCGAGATCGGCCTCCAGCGACGCTGCCGCACGTTGACGCGCCAGGATCGATCGGCTGGAGCCGGCCGAGTGCGGGACGACCTTGCTCGATTTGGAAGTGGGACGCCGGTGGATCGTGGGCTTGGAGCGTCGCCGATCCGGTTCCTCTTCGAGTGCCTCCAGCCATTCTTCCATCCGGGCCATCCGTTCCCGGCACAGGAAATAGCGGGCGTGCGCGCGCGGAATCGAACCCAGCTCGATCGGCCCCGACGGAGCCTCGGATTCCAGATGCGAACGGATGCGGTCGAGGGCCTCGTGGATGGCGTCGATGACCGTGGTCGGACAGGGACTGGATCCGGACGTCAGCGCGGTGACGGCGGTGAGCCAGTCCACTTCCCGCGTCCTCAGTTCGACCGTTCGCGTCCGCAGTTCGAACCCGCTGCCGGTCGCATCGAGGAGGGCCACCATCGGAACCGAAACCGTGGTACTCGCCAGGCGTGCTGCCAGCGGTTGGGTGAGTTCGCGTTCCACCACCCGCTTGAGGGCGCGGGCTCCGAGTTGCGGGTGGTGTCCGAGGCTGACCAACCGGTCGAAGGCAGCCGTCGATGTGTGCAGCAGGCAGCGACGCCGGCGCAGTCCCTCCCGAGAAAGGACCTGGCCGATGAGACGGCGGGCGATGCCCTCCAGTTGCGTCCGGTCGAGGCTGCGGAACGGGATGACGCGATCGAGGCGGTTGAAGAATTCCGGTCGGAAGAATTGCTCGGCTGCCCGGAGGTAGGCGGCGTCTTCGTCGACGGCGTGCGCGCCGGCCCGGAAACCCAGATTCGACCGAGCTTCCCTCGCGCCCAGATTGGAGGTGAGCAGGATGACCGATTGGGTGAAGTCGGCCACCCGCCCGAGCGAATCGGTGAGTCGGCCTTCGTCGAGGACGGCGAGAAGCAGGTCTGAAACCTCGGGTGCGGCCTTCTCGAATTCATCCAGCAGGACCACGCTGAAGGGCTGGCGTCGGATGGCGCTGGTGAGGAGACCCTCGGGATCCTGCAGGGTGCCGGTGAGTCGGGCGGTGCTGGCACCATCGACGAACTCATTCATGTCGAGGCGCACCAGGCGTTCGTCACTGCCGAAGAGCAGCCGGGCCAGGGCCTTCGCGGATTCGGTCTTGCCGACGCCGGTGGGGCCGAGGAGCAGGAGGGTGCCGAGGGGGCGACGCGGGTCGTTCAACCGGGCCTTCAACGAGACCAGGATGTCGGCGAAGGCATCGAGCACGGGCTCCTGTCCGAGGACCTGCGTCCGGAGTTGCCCGACCAAGGTAGCGCGGTCGAGTGGCAGACGATCGTCGATCAGCGCGGTCTTCAGGCCGCTGATCCGCTGGAATTCCTCCAGGACGATGTCGCGGGTGATCCGAGAGCCCGTGTGGCGCAGGGCGAGCCGACCGAGGAAGCCTGCCGCCTTCCCCGGGAAGGCGGCATCCCCCGCGTGCCGCCGGTGGAGTTCATAGGTGGCGGGAACCACTTCCAGATCAAAGCGGCAACGATGTTCCGCCTCCAGGCGGCGGACCACATCGACGAGCACCCGGAGCGTGTCGGCTTCTGCGGGTTCGGCGAGCGGGATGACGTGGAACAGGTCGGCGAACCCGCGATCCCGTTCGCGCAGCAGGCGCCAGGCCTCCGGGGTTGCCTCGGCGATCACCCGGACGCCGCGACGTGCCAGCGCGGGTTTGAGGACGTGGGCCACGCTGAGATCGGAGGCGTTGCTCTGGCCGGCGCTGAACAACCCCAGCAGATCGTCGAAGTAGAGCACCCGATCCTTGCGCGAGGCGTGATCGAGGATGGCGGTCACGCGGCTCTCCCATTCGCCCAGGTGACTCATGCCGCTGATGAGGCGCATGGGGGACACCAACCAGATTTCGTGCCCGCCGGCGTACCGTTCCTTTTTGCGGGCCATCGTCTGCCAGGTCAGTTCGTGGAGCAGCGTGGTCTTGCCCACCTTGCGTGGTCCCACCAACACCACCGGCCGGCGGTCGGCGGCGGCCAGCAGATGGGCCAGTTCCTCCAGTTCCCGCGTCATTCCGACGGCGCGCTGGAGATCGTCCGGGTACAGGGCCTGAAGGGAGCGACCGACGCGGCGGAGTTCGCGCTCGCCGTCGATCTTCTCCTCTTCACCGAAGAGCAGGGCGAGGGTGGGCTTGGTGGCCTTCCGGGCAAGGGCCGCTGGCTGGATCGTCACCGGAAGGACCGTCAACCGCCCCTTCCCGACCAGCACATGCTCGGTGACATCGAGGAACTCGGTGCGCTCCAACTGCCGGAACTGGCGGGTCAGGACTTCGGTGGCCCGTTCGGCCAGGTCCTGTCCAGGAAGGACCTCAAAGCGGAGCGTGGGCAGGGTGGGCGTGAACCAGAGTTTGCGGCCGAGGGCGGCATGACCGACCAGGAAGAATCGATGCCGTTGGGAACCGGAGTCGAGTTCCAGCCGCAGGTCCAGGGTGGCTTCCTCCAGCGCGGGTTGGAAGGTCCAGCGGGCGAGTTCCTCGTGCCGCGGTTCCTGACCCAGTTGCAGCAGCAGGCTCTGCAGGTCATTCGAAAGACGGGCGAGGGCGCGACTCAACTTTTCCGCACGCTGCGAGGGCTCGATCTCGAACAGGGGGCGAACGATGAACGTCGGCGGCCGGTTCGCGCCGTTGCCCCGTTCCTCGACAAAGATGGGGATGTTGAACGTCATGTCTCGGCCTGGGCGGTGGCTGCGGTGACCTGTCGATCCAGTCGTTCCTCCACCAGCACCGACATCGCCTGTTCCCAGCCCGCCTCGGTGCAGGGGCGCTCGCCCAGTTGTGCATCCCGGACCGTCTCCTTCGACCACTGATACAGTCGCCGCAATTCTCCTGCGAGAGTCTTGATCCGGCCGGGTTGCTCGATGCGTTCAGGCAGTTTCACGGCATCCATTCCCTCTCCCGTGGTCTGGACCCAGACCTGTTGCTCCTCGCGTCCATCGCGGAACACGTGGAGACCGTCCTCACCCACGAACCGGGGTTGGAAGAGATCGCCCGTGAGTTGCATCGCCACTCCCCAGGTGCCGGGCGGAAGTGAGTCCGGCCAACGACCTGGATCGGCGGATCGTTCGCGCTTGAGATGGACGGTTCCCTTCTTCCCCGGGGGACCGGCCATGAGGAACTCCATTCCCACCACCCGGCCCAGCCGCGAAGCCAGCCGATGGTAGGCCCCCGCCATCGTCGCGACGAACTCCCGCGGTTCCGCATAGACGACGAGGACGATCTCTTCGGAGGTCGTGAGGTGGGTCTTGAACAGGTCGTGCATCACGGTCCGGCGGGTGGCCTTCAGCAGGTCGAGTTGCTCCTCCAGCACCGCCGTCTCAAACGCACGACGTTGGTACAGGGGAAGGAGCGCGTCGTCCTCCAGTCCGCGGCACTGGGTCTCCAACCCGGCACACTCCGCCCGGCAGGCTCGCAGCCGCTCCAGTCGCGCGCGGCGGTCGGGGTCGTGGTGCTTGCCGGAAGTGCGGCGTTCGGCCGCCTCCAGCAAGGCGATCTCATCGTCGATCTGCGAGGCCGCCGTGCTGGATCCCAACCGGTCCACCTGCCGTCGCAACTCGACGATCCGCTCTGCCAGGACTCCCGCCGGCGATCCGGTCGGCACTGCCTCCGACGTCTCCCGGCGCGTGCGGCGTGCGCGGGATGCGGGTACCATGGACGGGTTGCTGTCGGGCTTCCGGCTGGGCCGGACGTGGATCGAGGGCTTGCCATCGTCCCAGCCAATTTCCGCGTGGAGGGGGATGTTCTGGGGATAGGCGTTGAGGGCCTCCGCCAACGGCACCAGCAGTCGGCGCCCGATCGCCCGCCGGAGAGGGCGGGCACCGTATCGGACGTCAGATCCCTCCTCGGCGAGATGGCGTGCGACGTCGGGGTGGATCACCAGTTCCACCGGCCGGAAGCGCAAGCCGTCGCGCTGCCGGATCTCTTCCAGGTGTCGGTGGGCGATCTGGAGGACGACGTCGGACTCCAGGGGCAGGAAGGGGACAATGGCATCGATCCGATTGAAGATCTCGGGGCGCAGGAACCGGCGCACGGCTCCGGCAAAGTGGTCGCCTGCCTCGGCGCGGCGGGACGACCCCAACCGGAATCCGACCGGGCCGGTATGGAAGCCCTGGGCCCCGAGATTGGAGGTCATGATGACGACGCTGTTGCAGAAGTCGGCAACGCGTCCGGCCCCGTCGGTGAGCCGTCCGTCGCCGAGGATCTGGAGCAGCAGATCGAAGAAGGACGGGTCGGCCTTCTCGAATTCGTCGAGCAGGATGACGCTGAAGGGCTGTTCCCGGACCCGGGCGGTCAGCAGTCCTTCCGCACCTCCGACGGCAGGCCCGCCGATCAGTCGCTGGACCGAGAGCGGGTCGGCGAATTCGTTGAGGTCGAAGCGGACCATCCGGGCGGTATCGCCGAAGAGGAACTCGGCGGTGGCCTTGGCCATCTCGGTCTTGCCCGTCCCGGTGGGACCGATGAAAAGGAAGGAAGCGAGCGGCTTCCGGGGACGAGCCAGCCGCGCCTTGACCATCGCCAGCAGATCCAGCATCCGGCCGACGGCGGCCGGTTGACCGATGACCCGGCGAGAGTACCACTGCTGGGTCTGGTCCAGGTCCAGTGGCACGTCGTCATCCAACAGGACTGCCGGCAGACCGGTTTCGCGGGAGAAGGCCGAAAGGACCATCGCCTCCGTCAGCGATTTTTCGGGGAACCGATCCGCCAGCAGGTTTCGCAGGAAACGCAGCGGACGTCCCGGGTTGGCCGAATAGGTGGCGTAACGGAGGTGGAGTTGGTGGAGTCGGTCGAGGGCCGCCACCGTGGGCGCGGCATCGCCACTGGCTTTTCCTGGGGCGGCCGCGAGCGTCCGGTCGAGGATGATCCGCGTCTGGACCGGAGAACGCTCGGTCAGGTGCCAGACCTGAAAGGCGGCGAGCAGGTTCGGTTCCTGCCGTTCGATCGACGCCAGTTGGTCCGGCGTGGCCTCGGCCAGGGCAAAGATCTCGCCGCGGGCGATCCACGGACGAAGGAATCCCCCGACGCTTTGCCCATCGCGCGTGACCTTTCCGACCTCCACCAGTTCGGAAAGGTTGCCGAGGTGCAGAATACCCCGGAGCCGGGCCACTTCCCGGCACAGGTCCTGACATCGCTCCTGCCACATGCCGAAGCCCACCGGCCCTGACATCAGCCGGGCCGCGCTGGTGGTCCAGAAGGCGGTGTGTGCGAAACCCAGGTCGCCGCGGCGCCGGGCCAGTTCGCGAATCAATGCGGTCTTGCCGCTGCCCGGGGGAGCCACGATCAGGACGCTCCGTCGATGGGAGCCCGACAGCGCCTCCACCAACCGCAGCAGTTCGTCGTCGAGTTCGTAGGCGATTTCGCTGCCGACCAGGTTCGAGCGCGAGCCCTTCGACGCGGCAGGGACCGTCGCCCCGACGAGCGGAGGCAACTCTTCCGCCAACTGTTCCAGCGGGTTGGGCTTGTCCTCGGTGGAGTCTCCCGCTTCCGCCAACTGACGCGGGGTCTTCCGTTGCACCTCGACCTCCAGCTTTTCGAGCCGGATTGACCGGACCCGACCCAACTCCGCCAGGCGCTTGAGGGAAAGCGGTTGCCCTTCGCCGGCGAGGATGAGTCGAACGTGTTCCTGGACGTGTTCCCGGAGTTGGCTGGCTTTCCCGGCAAAGACATGGGCTCCCAACGCCGGGACGTAGGCCTGATGACGGTCGCTCTCGGACCACCGGGCGAAATGCACGGTCACCTGCACCGGTTGCATCCAGTCGGGGCTTCGCTTGGGAGGCGTGAAGGTCATCTCCAGCGAGTCGACCTCGATGCTGGCCGCCATCCGACGGCGATGAAGCGAGACCGTGGGCGAGAGGGTGATGTCCTCGAGCAGCATCCGGGCCTTGGCGGACAAGGTGGGCTTCTCCGGACGGGCCCCGTCCTCCAGCGCCGCCACTTCAGGCAGGGCGATGGCCTCGGACAACTCGATGTCGTCACCAAGGACACGCGTCAGGCACTGGAGATGAAAGGACTCGGGCGGCATGGACAGGACCGATTCGCGAAAGGTGCACCAGCTTCAGAACGAAGGACAGGACAGGGTGCAGCTTGAGTTTGTCCCGGATGTAGGCCGCCTGCCCTGGGGCGGCGGCGAGGCAACGCCCGCTGAGGGCAGCGGGCCTACATCCGGGACCACCTACCCAAGAGGCCCCCAGCAGGAAGGGTTCCTTCGTTTGGCGCTCCACCCGGTCCGACCGGCTTGCTAGCGTCCCCTGCATGCTGATCCAAGTGGGTATCGTCACGATCTCGGACCGGGCGTCGCAAGGGGTGTATGAAGACCTGGGCGGGCCGGCCTTGAAACAGGCGTCGGCCGGATACGGTTGGCAGGTCGTCGCCGAGGAACTGGTGCCGGACGACCAGACCGCCATCCAACGCGCCGTCCGCCAGTGTGCCAATCGTGGAGCCCAGTTGGTGCTGACCACCGGCGGCACCGGTGTCGGACGCCGTGACGTGACTCCGGAGGCCATCCGAGGAATCGCGGACCGGGAACTTCCCGGATT
>CAMCFL010000066.1 GCA_945873715.1 Akkermansia muciniphila | reverse complement strand
CAGAAATCCAGACGCCAACGCCGCCCGCTGTTGGGCGTCCAGGAAGCCGGCACGACGAGTCCGTAGGGCTGGACCGAACCGTCGATGCGCGATTCGTAGCCGCGGACGGTGGGGCCCGTGTCGGTCGACCAATGCGTGCCGCCGGCCTTCAGGGCGTCGAGACGGGCGCGACCGAGTTTGAGTTGGTCGCGGGCGGCGGCGATCTCGTTGGTCCGGAAGAATTCGTTGTAGCGCAATGCCCAGTCGACGGACTTGTGGAAGACGGCGACATCGGCCCAACGGGCGCGTAGGGCGGGCTTGGCCGCCAGACTGGTCTGGAGGGCCTTGACCTCGTCGCCGAACCGTGCGGCCTCGGTTTCCAGTTCCTGCCGCACCCCCTCCGGGATGGCCATGCCCGGAGGCGGGACGGGACGAACCTTGTCGGCCAGATTGTCCGCCGGGCCGTCGGCCAGGAGACTCAGACAGGTACCGGCCAGGACCAGAGCGAGCGACCGTCGGATCAGATTCATGGTGTCTCGACAGGGAAAGACATCCGGGGTCGCCCGGCAACAAGGACTTGGGGTGGACTCCGGCCGACTCCGGGATACTGTGGTCCCGCATGTACTCGCGCCTCTTTTTCCGGTTGCGATCCCCCTTCACCGCGTTGCTGGTATGCCAGGCCCTTGGGTTCGGCGCACAGGGGAGCGAGGTCTTCCGATTCCGGGAACCCGCGGCGACGGCGTACGAGATCGATCTGCCTGACCGGGGTGCGGCACCGGCGGCGGCCTCAGCAGAATGGATGACCGTTCGACGTGCGGGTCGGAAGGCGAGCCCGTTGGAGATGAGCCGTCGGGTGGTGCTCGCAGTGGAGGCTGGCGTCAGCCAGGAAGGGTTGGTTGCCGGGCGACCGCTGGTTCGCGTGCGGGAATTTGCCCCCGGGATCGGGATCTGGGAGGCGTCGGATCCCCTTGCCGCGGCGCAGCAGGCGTCGGAATTGTCGCAGTTGGTAGGGGTGCGGGCGGCGTATCCGGTGATGCGGCGTGAATGGGTGTTGCACACGCCCTATGCGTCGCGTCCCAAGGACACCTTGTTCTTCCGCCAGTGGCATCTGGAGAACCGGATGTCCAACTATCGTCCCCGGGGGATCGACCTGGACGTGCGGGCGGCCTGGCCGATCACGCGGGGTGCGGGAGTGACGGTGGCGGTGGGGGACAACGGGGTGGATGTCGGCCACCTGGACCTGACGGCGCGCGCGGCGGGTCAGCCCCATTTCAACTTTGATACCGCAACCGCGGTGGCCCTGGGCACGGCGGCAGCCGATCACGGCTCAGCCGTGGCCGGTCTGATTGCCGCGACGGGCGACAACAATCGGGGCGTGACTGGTGTGGCTCCGGCGGCGTCCTTTGCCTCGTGGGTGATCTTCGTCAGGAATGGCACGGGTCCGGAGCGGATCGTGGCCGACGATGCGCTGGCCGACATGTACCGGTACAAGACCGATATCGTCGGGGTTCAGAACCACAGTTGGGGTTTTAACGGCAACATCCAGTGGGGTTTGGATGCGCTCGCCGACGCGGCGATTGCCACTGCCGTGACCACCGGACGCCAGGGCAAGGGCGTGGTGATCGTCCGCTCCGCAGGCAATAATCGGGAGGAGTTGATCAATGCGGGCGATAACGGCTACGCATCGGATCCGCGGGTGATTGCTGTGGCCGCGGTCCGTCAGGACGGCCGTGTCGCCAGTTACAGCAGTCCCGGGGCCTCGATCCTGGTCGGAGGCCCGAGTGGAGATCCCCGAGGTGATGGAACCGAAGATCCGGCTGCGCCGAATCTGGTGACCACCGATCGCCGGGGTTCCCTGGGGTACAACACCACGTCGAGCGAAGGGGGCGACTATGGACAGGGGACGTCGGCGTTCAACGGGACCTCCGGCTCGGCTCCGCTGGTGTCGGGGTTGGTGGCGCTGATCCTGTCGGCGCGTCCGGAACTGGGCTACCGCGATGTGCAACAGGTGCTGGCGTTGTCGGCACGGCATACGGATTTCCTGGATCCGGATCTGACCACCAACCGCGCTGGATTGCTGGTGAGCCACAATCAGGGGTTCGGCGTCCCGGACGCGGGACTCGCGGTGGCGCTGGCGAAGCGCTGGGTGCGGCTGCCGTCAAAGCAGCGGGTACAGGTGGCACGGAACAGTCAATTGACGATTCCCGATGATTCCTTCCGACTGATCCTGGTCGGAACCGGGATCGCCGCGGACCTGAGAAACACCCGGGTCCTGCCGTCCATGGGCCTTTTTCCCAACGGCGGGACGACGGCGGTCCAGTTCGACTATGTGGGCTTGGGAAACACGAATCTTCCGGTCAGTGTCGCCGGCCATGCGGTCATGATCGCGGGAGGCGTCAATACCTACGCCGACAAGATCCAGCGCGCAGCCAGCGCCGGGGCGACCTTGGCGGTCATCTTCGGGGCTGCCGGCGGGAATGACCTGGAAATCATGTCCGGCACCCAGTTTGCCCCCATTCCCGCGGTGTACCTGTCGCAAACCGAGGGGGATGCCCTGTCGCAAACGATCGTCGGGCGCACCGACGTGACGGCCCGGATCTTTACGACGTCGGCATCGATGAACCTGACCGTGACCAATTCAATGGCGTGTGAGCATGTCGGGGTCCGACTGCGAACGAGCCACACCAGTCGGGGTGACCTCCGAATCACCCTGATCTCGCCCAAGGGGACGCGATCTGTCCTCCAGAACCCCAACGACGATACTTCCGTGGGTCCGGAGGATTGGACGTACTGGAGCACCCATCACCTGATGGAGCCGTCGGCCGGCGTCTGGCGTCTGCAAGTCACTGACCTTCGTCAGTTCGATTCGGGTGCCATCCTCGGTGCGGAACTGCTGATCGACGGCGTGGCGATCGAAGACACGGATACCGATGGGCTCGACGACGGGTGGGAGCGGCGGTGGTTTGGCGGATTGGATCGGGGTCCGTCCGATGATGTGGATGGAGACGGGCTCCAGCTGGTACGGGAACAGCATCTCGATCTGTCGCCGGTGGACGGGCCTCCGTTGTTCCCGGCGCAGTTGGCCATCATCGATGGGCTGGCGGTCCGGGCGACTTTCCCCACCCAGTTTGGCCGACGTTACCTGCTGGACCATGCGGAGACGCTGGGAGGGACGTCGATCGTCTATACCAACAGTCCAGGGCGGGTGGGTTGGATGGAGATGATGTTGCCGCTGCAAGGCCGGGACCAGCGGTGGTTCCGTGTCCAGCCGCAGGACTGACATGATGCTGGGGACACTTTCTGGTCTGGTTGAAGCCTTGCTCCAACCGCTCTCCTGGGTGCTGATCGGCCTTCTGGGGGTCCTGGTGACGAGTGTGTGGGCGGGACGCCGTCGCACGGCCTTCACGACGCTGATCCTGTCGGCGGCACTCTGGGCGGTCGGTGCGACCCCTTTGAGTTCCTGGCTACTGGCCGGGCTTGAACGTCCCTACGTCGCCGGGAGTCGTCAGGCACCCCCGGCCGATGCGGTGGTCATGCTGGGTGGATCGCATGCCTCTTCACGATCGACGCTGTTGCCATTCAATCTGGGGGATTCGGGCGACCGGGCTTTGGCCGCGCTGGAATTGATGCGCCAGGGGCGGGCACCCGTTCTCGTCCTGGGTGGAGCGGGCTACGAGCGGGGCGGGCAACGGCGGTCCGACGCCGAGTTGCTGGAGGTCTGGATCCGGGGTTGGCGGCTGCCGGCGGGTCGGGTCGTGCTCCTCGCCCCGAGTCGGGACACGCGTGACGAGGCCGTCCAGGTGGCTGCGTTGGTCCGCTCGAACGGGTGGCGTCGGGTCCTGATGGTGAGCAGTGGGTTTCATCTGCGCCGTGGAGAGGCGGCGCTTCGGAAGGCGGGCGTGCCCGACGTCTATGCCGTCGGCGCGGAATTCAACGGGACGGATCGAATGGGCGTGCCGGGGCAGTGGGGCTTCTTTCCGGAGAACGAGCGGTTCCGCCATTTCTCGCAGTGGGTGCACGAACAGTTGGGTTGGTGGGCCTACCGATGGAAGGGATGGGCCTGACTCCGCATTTGACACCCGGTGCTCCGGTTCCGCCCAATCGGATCCCTATGAGTCAGCTTGCTCAGCAGATTGCGGTGGTCACGGGTGCCGGACGTGGAATCGGTCGCGCCATTGCCTTGCGCCTGGCAGGTGCGGGTGCGGATGTGGTGTGCATTTCCCGGACGGTGGAGAATTCGGAGAAGGTGGCCGCGGAGGTGCGCGCGCTCGGTCGCCGGGCGTGGGCTCTGGCGGTGGACGTCTCGGACCCGGCGCAGGTGGTGGCGGCGGCGGAAAGGATCCTGGCCGAGGCGGGTCGGGTGGATGTGCTGGTCAACAACGCGGGTGTGACGCGGGACGGATTGTTGATGCGGATGAGCGAGGCGGATTGGGACGTGGTGTTGAACACGAATCTCCGGGGAGCCTTCGTCTTCACCAAGGCGTTCACGCGTTCGCTGCTGAAGCAGCGTTCGGGGCGGATCATCAACATTGCCTCGGTCATCGGCCTCATGGGCAATGCGGGTCAGTGCAACTACGCGGCGAGCAAGGCGGGGCTGATCGGCTTCACCAAGTCCGTTGCCCGCGAGTTGGGTTCACGGGGGATCACCTGCAACGCGATCGCCCCGGGATTCATCGAGACGGACATGACTTCCGCGCTGAACGAAGAGCAGCGGACGGGCCTGTTGAAGCAGATTCCGCTGGGAGGATTCGGCAGTGGCGAGGACATCGCGGAGGCGGCTTTGTACCTTGCTGGACCCGGTGGAAGGTACGTGACCGGGCAGGTCCTGGTGGTAGATGGGGGAATGGTCATGTGATGGAAGGAAAATTTTGAATTGGATGAGGGCTTGACGCTACCCACCCCCATGCCTAGACAGGCGACGTAAATAACAACTGGAAGCACCATGGCTGAGAAATCCATCGAGCAACGCATCAAGGACATTATCGTCGAGCAACTCGGCGTAAATGCGGACCAGGTCACTCCCGAAGCCAAGTTCATCGAGGACCTCGGTGCCGATTCGCTCGACACCGTGGAGCTCGTCATGGCTCTGGAAGAGGAGTTTGGCCACGAGATCCCCGACGACGAGGCTGAGAAGTTGACCAGCGTCGGCGACGTCAACCGCTACATCGAAGAAGTTCAGAGCAAGTAAGCGGAACCCTCACGAAAGGGCAGCCCGGTTCATCCGGGCTGCCCTTTTGCTTTTCCGGGCCTTCCCTCCCGGACCCATCTTGAGTTCGTCATGGATGTAGGCCGCCTGCCTTCAGGCGGCGATGAGGCAACGCCCGCTGAGGGCAGCGGGCCTACATCCGTGACAACCGATTCACGCTGCGCCCCCCCTTTCAGGTCGCCGCGAGTTTTATTTGGATCCCGTCCATCCTCCGCGTCATGGTCCGGCCGATATGGGCAGCAATTGGTCTGACCGCCGCGTGGTTGTTACGGGTGTGGGTTGTGTGTCGTCCCTCGGTACCGACCCCGATACGCTCTGGCGAAACATCCTCGAGGGGAAATGCGGCATCGACCGCGTCTCCCACTTCGACATTTCGGGGTACGATTGCCAGATCGCCGCCGAGGTTCGCAATTTCGATCCGACCCCGGCATTCCCCAACGCCAAGGAGGTGCGGCGCACCGATCACTTCACGCACTTTGCGGTGTATGCTGGTTGGGGTGCGCTGAAGGACTCCGGACTCGACCTGGAGAAGGAGAACCTCGACGAGGTGGGTGCGTACATCGGTTCGGGCATCGGCGGGTTGTACACCACGGAGGAGCAGCACAAGATCCTGCTCGCAAAGGGACCCGGGCGCGTATCGCCGTTCATGATCCCCATGCTGATCCTGAACATGGCCTCGGGAATGTTCGCGCTGTACCACCGTCTTCGCGGTCCGAATTTCGCCACCTGCTCCGCCTGCGCCACCAGCAACCATGCCATCGGCGAGGCTTGGGCGACGATCAAGCGCGGGGATGCCGCCGTCATGTTCGCCGGAGGGACGGAGGCGACCATCGTCCCCCTCGGAATGAGCGGGTTCGCGGCGATGCGGGCCATGAGCACGCGCAACGATGAACCCCTCAAGGCCAGCCGTCCCTTCGATCGCGATCGCGACGGCTTCGTCATGGGCGAGGGTGCCGCCGTGCTGGTGCTGGAGGAACTCGATCATGCCCTCCAGCGGGGTGCGCGCATCTATTGCGAGATCCTCGGCTACGGCAACACCTGCGATGCCAATCACATGACCTCGCCGGACCCCGAAGGCTCCGGTGCCGCCCGGGCGATCCAGATGGCCCTGCGCCACGCGGGGATTCCGGTCACCGCGGTGGATTACATCAACGCTCATGGAACCTCCACGCCCGCCGGGGACATGTGTGAGGTCCGGGCCATCCAAAGGGTCTTTGGCGATCACGCCCTGAAGCTGGCCGTCAGTTCCACCAAGGGAGCCACGGGCCACATGCTCGGTGCCGCAGGCGGCGTCGAAAGCGTGATCTGCTGCAAGGCCGTCGAAGCCCAGATCGCTCCGCCCACCCTGAACCTCGACAACCCCGATCCGAACTGCCCGTTGAACTGCGTGCCCCACACGCCCCAGGAGCGGAGGATCGATGTGTTCCTCAACAATTCGTTCGGTTTCGGCGGACACAATGCGGTCCTCCTCGGCCGTCGATTCCAGGGTTGAACGTCCGTTCCGCCTGGAAGAACGGAGCTTCTATCCGCAGATGGCGCAGATGGCGCAGATAACGGGGCGACGCTTCGGCAGCATGTTCGCCCGACGCCGTTTCGTCTTGGACGCGCCGAAAGCCCTCCCCATCTGCGTCATCTGCGTCATCTGCGGATAACCAACCGCGGTCTCGGGCTTCACTTCACCGCGGCAGGTTCGCCCGGCCTGAGATGCCGGTCGAACCAGCGGGCAAAGCTCCGGATGTCCCACGGCATGGTGAGCCATCCGTGTTTCCCGCCCGGGTGGTAGACGATGTCGACCGTTCCCCCGAGTTCCTGGGCGCGCTTCTGGAAGCGCTCGGATTGCTCCGGCGGTGTCAGGGTATCCGCCGTCCCTTGGTAGATCAGGACCGGAGCCAAGGTCGGAGGCACGTGGTACAGCGGGGAGAGGGCGCGGCCGATGTTGGTCCAGGCCACCAGGTTCGTCACGGTCGGCCCAAAGGCCTTCACGAACGTCTTGGGCGGGCCGCCGTCGTGCAGGTTCTCGGTGGACGTTCCCAGATCCAGCAGGTCGGTGACGGGATAGAAGATCGCGACGCATTGCACGGCGCTGCTGGACCGATCAATCGGGTCGGTTGCCTCCGCCGGCCCGGGGCCGCCCCGGGTGGCGAGCATCAGGCTGAGGTGACCGCCGGCGGATCCCCCGATCACGCCCAGTCGATTGGGGTCGATGCCGTATCGGGAGGCGTGATGCCGCACGAAGCGCACCCCGCGCTGCACGTCTTCGAAGATTTCCTGCACCGTCGCCTCCGGTTGGGACACGTGGGAGATGGCGAAGATCGTATAGCCGCTCCGCAGCAGCGGGGCGCACATCCAGGCCGGCGTTGATCCGGGCGGGGCGGATTTCCATCCGCCGGAAACCATGAAGGTCACCCCGATCCCGTTGGGCTTCGTTGGGCGGAGGATGTCGAGCGTCAGCGGCTTCCCATGGCGGGAGCCGTACTCCACGCCGTCCTCGCGGCTGTGTCCCGGAGTAAAATAGAGCCAGAGCGCGCCTCCCGTCAGGAGGATCGTGGTCACGATTCCCAGCAGGGACCAAAGCGCGATGCGCAGCAGACGCGGCAGCTTCATGGTGGAAGCATGCCGGGTTCCGCTGACGGAACCCACCGCCAAGTTCCCGGGGCGCATCTTGAGTTGGTTGTCACGAATGGAGGCCCGCTGCCCTCAGCGGGCGTTTTTACATCGTCGCCTGAGGGCAGGCGTCCTACATCCATCGCCCTCTCAAGATGCGCCCCGTTCCCGGGGTGGGAAAAACCAAAGACTGAAAAGGTTCCCGGTCGGTGTTAAGGTCCGGACGCGTGAGCGAAAGTGCACAGGAAGAATTGCCGGCTTCAGTAAAGCGTTTGTTCGTGATCTTCATCGCGACCCTGTTTGGGTACGTGACGATCTACGGGGGGTGTCAGATGGTCCGCCGTCGGGGCGGTCCCTGGAACCTCACGTATGCCATCGCGAGCAACGGGGTTCCGGAGCTTCGGATCGAACATCCCAAGCTTCTCGGGCCCCTGCCCATGGTGCTCTCCTTCCCGGGGGAGAAGCCGGAGCGGACCGATCTCCCGATCACCGCGGTGTTCAGCGTGCCCATCACCAACGCCATGCCGTTCGGACCGGTGATCTTCGTCGACAACACCGTGTTGCCGGGAACGGTGACGGTGAACTGCTTCGGTCACGTGGTGGAGATGGTTCCCAGGACGCTGTTCGTCGACTTCAAGGAAGTGGCCTGGACCGCCGGTTCCACCATCGTGCTCAACGCCACCAACAAGCCCGCGCCCGAGCGGTTGGCAACCAAGGGTCAGGCGTGGAGGGGGCGATGAACCCCAACCGTCGCCTGCCGGAGTTGCTGGCACCAGCCGGCGATTGGGAATGCGCCCGGGCGGCGGTGGAGAATGGGGCCGACGCCATCTACTTCGGCCTCGACCGCTTCAACGCGCGGATGCGGGCCCGCAATTTCACCGAGTCGGACCTCCCGCAGTTGATGGAGTTCCTGCATCGGCGCGGCGTGCGCGGGTACGTGACCTTCAACACGCTGGTCTTCACCGATGAACTTCCCGCCGCGGTCGATTACCTCCGGGCCATCATCGCCGCCGGGGTGGACGCCGCCATCGTCCAGGATGTCGGGATCTGCCGGTTGATCCGGCGGTTGTCGCCGGATTTTCCGATCCATGGTTCCACCCAGATGACCGTCACCAGCCCGGCGGGCGTGGAGTTCGCCCGGGACCTGGGCTGCAATCTGGTGGTGTTGGCTCGGGAAAACTCAATCCGGGAAATCGAGGCGATCCAGACCGCGCAGGGCGCGATGTCCACGGCCGACTCCGCCCCGGTGCGGCCGCCGCTGCCGCTGGAGGTCTTCGTTCACGGGGCGCTCTGTGTCGCGTACTCGGGGCAGTGCCTGACCAGCGAATCGCTGGGCGGCCGCAGTGCCAACCGGGGGGAATGCGCCCAGGCGTGCCGGCTTCCGTATGAACTGATTTCCGATGGCCAGCGGGTGGACCTGGGAGATCGCCGATACCTCCTTTCGCCGCAGGACCTCGCCGGTCTGGAGGTTCTCCCCGACCTGGTTCGGGTAGGCGTCGCCTCGCTCAAGATCGAAGGCCGTCTCAAGACTCCGGAGTACGTTGCCGCCGTGACCCGGGTGTACCGGCAGGCCCTCGACCGCATCGGTGCGACCTCCGGCCCGGTTGAGATGTCCGCGTTGCCCGGCTTCGATGCCCGGCGTTCCCGCTATGAACTGGAGATGGGATTCTCCCGGGGCTTGTACACCGGATGGTTCCGGGGGGTGAACAACCAGGAACTGGCCCACGCGCGCTTCGGGACCAAGAGAGGGGTCTATCTGGGCGAGATCGTCCGGGTCGAACGTGCCGGAATCATCCTCCAGCCCGAGGGTCCGGTTCAGGCGGGAGATGGAGTCGTCTTCGATGCCGGCCGTCCCGATCTGGATGAGGAAGGGGGGCGCGTGTTCGGCGTGCATCCCCGGTCCGGGGGCCAGTTCATGCTGGAGTTCGGTCACGACGACATCGACTGGTCGCGTGTCGCCGCCGGGCAACGACTGTGGAAGACCAATGACCCGGTCTTCGACCGGGAGGTGCGCCGGACTTTCGAGGGCGACCAGATCCGTCACACCCGTCCAATCCAGATCGAGGTTCATGGGCATGCCGGGGCGACGATGAGCCTGTTGTTCCGGGACCAGGATGGGCATGTCGTGCGAGCGGAATCCTCGATCCCGCTCGCCATCGCCGAACGGCAGCCGATGACCACCGAGCGGTTGAAGGAACAACTGGGGCGTCTGGGAGGCACACCGTTCCACCTCGGCGAACTCCACAATCACCTGGAAGGAGCCGTCATCCTTCCCGTCAGCGAGTTGAATCGCGTCCGTCGGGAGGCCGCTTCGGCCCTCGCGACGGTTCTTGCCCAGGGCCGGCGCTGGACGATGACGGACCCCGCGGATTCGTCCGTGCTCCTACTCCCGATCGCCGCCGTCGGTCGGGAGGCGGAACCGGTGGGCGACGCCCGTTCGTCCGCAGACCAGT
>CAMCFL010000065.1 GCA_945873715.1 Akkermansia muciniphila | reverse complement strand
AAGCCTGCGGTATTGCGAAGATTGTTGCCTTCAGCGCGCAGCAACTGGCTGTTGGGGGCACCGGGCGAGCTTCCAACCTGTTCGGGCTCCTGGGCAATCGCCAGGTTGTCGAAAATGCTGACCTTGTAGCGCTCGTTGAAAGTATGGTTGACCAAGGCATCCGCCAGATGGAACTGGTCGTAGGATTTGCCAGGGCGGTCCTCGTAGTAACGAAGGCCGTAGGTGTAACCAGCCGAGATGGTGGTGTTCTCGAGAGGAATCGTGAATCGGATTCCCGGGGTCACCTCAAATCCGAAACTCGACATCTTCCGCTGGTCGACTCCGGTGGTCAGGTTGTTGTCTCCATCGGCATTGTCGATATCGACCTTGTTGTTGCCGGTAAAAATATTGTCGTCGTAGAAACCGCGGAGACCGGCGCTGAGGGTGTAGATTTTCGATCCCCCCTCTGCAGCGAGGACGGCGGCGGTCGAGATTGCGGCTCCTGCCGTCATGAGGCCGGCTGCCTTGATAAGTTTCTTCATACGAGAATCGCGATTACTTCTTCAGGCTGGTCGATCCAGAGAATGGATGGTTTGAGTTTTGTAGGTATCCACCCGGACCCTGTCAAACCCAAATCCTTCACAATAAAATTCTTCCAAGCTACCCCGAGCCCATTCCACGTCTCGGGACTCCAGCTACTTCCAAGGCCTCCGCAGCCCTTTGTGCCCGGATCAGCCTTGAATACCGCCCATCTTGACCAATCAGCTCGCGGTGGCAACCTCGTTCCTCAATCTTTCCTGCGGCGAGGACCAGAATCTGATCGGCTGCCTGCACGGTGCTGAGCCGGTGCGCGATCACGAAACTGGTACGATGGGCCATCAAACGATCCAATGCCGACTGGATCGCCCGCTCGGTGGCCGTGTCCACGCTGGCAGTGGCTTCGTCCAGGATCAGCACCGGCGCATCCTTGAGGAGCGCTCGGGCAATGCTCACCCGCTGCTTCTCTCCAACGCTCAACCGAACTCCGCGCTCCCCGACCTGAGTATCGAGACCCTCTGGCAAACGTTGGATGAAGCCGTCGCATTCGGCGGCTTCCAGGGCGGCCTGCAACTCTCCGGGCGTGGCTTCCAGCCGTCCGTAGAGGAGGTTCTCCCTCAAGGTTCCGTTGAAGAGGAACGGCTCCTGGCTGACCACGGCGACCTGTCGGCGCAGGTCCGCCAGATCCATGCTTCGAACATCCCGACCGTCCAACAGGATGCGCCCGGCCGTCACCTCGTGAAACCGGGGGATCAGGCTGACCAACGTGGTCTTGCCCGCGCCGGTCGGCCCGACGAGCGCGATCACTTGCCCGGAACGGGCCTCCAGGGTGATGTCCGAGAGTACCGGACGCTCCAGACCATATCCTGCCGACACCCCTTCAAAGGTCACCTCGCCACGGGCTCGCCACCCAGGATCGGCCCTCACCCCTTCGACGGGCTCTGGATCGGCGTCGAGGATGTCGAACACGCGCTCACCCGCAGCACGGGCGGACTGCGCCATCTGGTTCAGTCCGTGCAACTGGCTCACGGGTTGGTAGAACATGCCGAGGAAGAGAAGGAAGCCGACCAACTCACCCGCAGTCATGGTCCCGGCGAGCACATGCCTGCCGCCGACCCAAAGGACCAGGACGGTGCCACCCGCGGCCACCAGTGACATGGCCGGACTGTACCAGGCCCAGGCCCGCATCACCCGCAGGCTCCCCTGTCGAAGCGCATCGGCCCGCTGATGGAATCGGTCATCCTCGTGGGATTCCCGGCCAAATGCCTTCACTTGTCGGATTCCCTGGAGGTTGTCCATGAGCAGGGCATTGAGGGCACTGCTGGCCCGGGAGCGCTCGCGGTAACGATTCCCGGCGGTCGCCGTGTACCAGATCGCTCCCCCCACCAGAAAGGGAAGCGGCGCCATCGCCATCCAGGCGAGGGTGACATTGGTGGCGAAGAGGAAATAGAGGACTCCGACAATCCCCAGCACCGCGACGACTCCCTGCTCGGTGCCGTCGATGAGGAGTCGTTCGACTGCGTTCACGTCCTCGATCACCCGCGTCATGAGATCCCCGCTGGCGCGTCGGTCAAACCAGCCGACCGGAAGTCGCTGCAGCCGTCCGTAAACCTGTTTGCGCAGATCCAGAATGACCGCCTGTTCGAAGGCGTTGTTGAGTCGGATCCGAAGGCTGTTGAACCCGTCGCGAAGGACATAGGCGGCAAGCATACCCCCGATCGTCCAGCCGAGTCGGTCGGGCCGGCGCTGAGCCAGCACGTCGTCGAGCAGATACTGCGTCAGCTTCGGGTACACGAAGGCGGACGCCTGACCCAGGACCGCGCACAGCACGGTGGCGGACGCCATCCCGGGGTAAGGACGGAGGAATCGTGCCACGCGGGTGGTCACCTGCCAGGTGGTCTGACGCGCCACCGGCACCGAGGAATCCGTGGATCGATGTCTCACGCGGGAACAGGGAAACGGAACCGGTCGAGGACGCAGAAAGTCACGGCGCGGAGATTGGCGGGAGTCGGGTCCGGTGCCAAATGGTTCCGGTCGGGATCCGGATCCGGATGAATTCCATCCCAGGCTTGCGACGTCGCTCCTGCTCACCCGCGGCGAATCGCGCGTTGACCACGCTCCCTTGCCGGGTAGCCTTTTTTATCCACCGGAAAACTGAATCAGGAAACCTATGTCCCTCCACGATCCATCCACAGGGGCGGTGAGCACCACGCGCCGTCAGTTCCTCAAACGTTCCACCGCAGCCGCGACGGTGCTGGCCGCGGCCGGAAGCCTTCGAACGCCGGTTTACGGCCAGAATCAGGCACCCTCCGTCAATGTCACGGGTGCCAACGAACGGTTGGTGATCGGGTTCGTTGGCGTCGGCGGACAGGGTGCAGGAGCCCATGTCGGCCTCAACCTGGAGCACTATCAGGAAAACAACGTGGCCATGGCTGCGGTCTGCGACGTGTCGAAACGCCGCGTCGCCGAGAACGTCAAGCGCATCAAGGACAAGACCCAGGCCGATGTCCAAGGGTACGAGGACTATCGGAAGGTAATGGAGCGCAAGGATATCGATGTCATCTACTGCGCCACGGTGGACCATTGGCACACCCCGATCTCGAAGGCCGCTCTGGAATCCGGCAAGCACGTGTATGTCGAGAAGCCCATGACCCGCTATCTGGGCGAGGCCTTCGAGCTCTACGACACGGTGAAGCGCACGGGGAAGATCCTGAACGTGGGCTCCCAAGGCTGCTCGGATCTCAAATGGCACAAGGCTGCCGAATGGATCCGGGCGGGAAAGATCGGCCCCATCACGATGCTTCAGGGCAGTTACATGCGAAACAATCCCTGGGGAGAGTGGAATTACACGCTCCAGCCCTGGGGGACCGCGGCAGACATCAATTGGGAGCTCTGGCTCGGGAAGCAGATCAAGGCGCGCAGGCCATTCGATCCCGACCACTACTTCCGCTGGCGCAAGTATCACCCGTACTGCTCGGGCCTTCTCGGGGATCTGTTCCCGCACAAGCTCCATCCCTACATGCTCGCCACGGGCAACCCGGAATTCCCGGTCCGCGTTGCCGCCGTCGGCACCAAGGCGTTCAAGACCGATCTCCGCAAGGAAGGCCGCAAGCCGGAACAGGAGACCAAGTATGTCCGGGACGTGGCCGAGATCATCCAGCTGATCGCCGAGTTTCCATCCGGGTATGTGATGCACATCACCTCCGCGAGCGTGAATGAACAGGGAACACAGGAACGGATCCGCGGTCACCATGCGACGCTCGACATGGCTGGCAACAAGGTTCAGCTCAATCCAGAGCGTTCGTTCGCCGAAGAGATCGATCCCGAGACTTCGCAGGGATTCCCGGGCGAAAGCGTCGCCGCCCACCACAAGAACTTCTACGAGTCGATCCGCGCCAACAAGCAGCCCAACGCCGGCATCGATCTGGCCGTCAAGGTCCAGACCGTGATCTCCCTGGCCGAGACTTCGGACCGACTGGGCGTGATGTGCTACTTCGACGAGAAGACCCGCAAGGTCACCGACGGCCTGGGCCGACCGATCAAGCCGCTGGATTACGGCTGGGACAAGAATTCCTGAAGGCGGAAGCAGGGTTCAATCCCGCTTCCTGACACGGGCCGGCATTTCCCACAGCGGGAGCCGGCCCGCTTTCATTTCTCCGGCGCCATCAAGGAGTGCCCTGAGGTTGGGAAGCGTCTCGTGCGGGGATGCGGGGAGGGCATTCTGAGTCTGTCACGGATGCAGGCCGACTGCCCTCCGGCGGCGATGAGGAACCCCCCGCTGAGGGCAGCAGGCCTCCAACGCCGACCACAAACCCAAGGTGCGCCCGGTGCGCGGCCATCCGGGATTCAAAGGCTGACTGCGGCCAACCGGCCGGCTAGGGTAGCCCAAGGATATGGAACGAATCAGTGACCTGCGGGTCATTACCAACCGTCCGCTGCTGTCGCCGCGGGAGCTGAAGCAGGCGCTGCCGATGACCGAAGAGGCAGCCGCCACCGTGGTGCGCTGCCGGAATTCCGTGCAGAACATCCTCCGGCGCCGGGATCCCCGCCTGCTGGTGGTGGTGGGGCCGTGCTCGATCCACGACTCTCACGCCGCGATGGAGTATGCCCGTCGGCTCGCAGGCCTGGCTCCGGAGGTTTCCGACCAACTGGAGTTGGTGATGCGGGTGTATTTTGAGAAGCCGCGGACGACCATCGGGTGGAAGGGGCTGATCAATGACCCCCACCTGAACGGCACCTACGACGTCGAGACCGGGCTTCGGACCGCCCGTCGTCTCCTGCTCGGGATCAATGACCTGGGTCTGCCGGCCGCCTCTGAATTCCTGGATCCGGTGGTCCCCCAATACATTGCTGACCTGGTGAGTTGGGCTGCCATCGGGGCGCGCACCACCGAGAGCCAGACCCACCGGGAGATGGCGAGTGGTCTCTCGATGCCGGTTGGGTTCAAGAATGGGACGGACGGATCCCTTCAGGTAGCGATCGACGCGATGCTGTCCTCGCGGCATCCGCATCACTTTCTGGGAATCGACGAACTGGGAGCCGTGTCGGTCGTCCAGACCACGGGCAATGAGGATGGCCATGTGGTGCTTCGAGGAGGCAGGACTCGGACGAATTACGATGCCGCCTCCATCCGTGAAGGCGCAGCGCAACTCGCCAAGGCCGGGTTGCCACCGGTGCTGATGGTGGATTGCAGCCATGCAAACTCCCTCAAGCAGCATGCGAAGCAGGAGGAAGTCTGGCAGAGCGTGGTCGCCCAGCGTCTGGAGGGCGATCAGGTGATCCTTGGGGTCATGCTTGAAAGCCATCTGCACGAAGGCAGCCAACCGTTGAAGGCTCCCGCAGACCTCCAGTATGGGGTCAGCATCACCGACGCCTGCCTGAGTTGGGAAGCCACCGAGCGGATGCTCCGGCAGGGAGCAGAATTACTCCGGAAACACCGGCCGGCCCTTGCGGTTCCGGCTTGAGGCATTCTCACGACGTCGTCCAACGGGATCACCCACCATGGAACGAATCGACTGGGGCCAGACCGGCCTCGTGGCAGTGGGAGTGGTCATCGGATTGCTTCTGCTCGTGGCGGGCTGGAAGGTGGCCAAGTTATTGTTCAAGGGGTTGATCGCCCTGCTCTTCCTGATCCTGCTGAGCCTGGCGGTCTGGTACTGGATGCGGCAGGCAACCTGAGTTTCCACGTCTCATTCCGCATCCGATGAAAACTCCGCGCCTCGTTCGAAACCGGGCCATCGAGGGCATTTCCGCCATCCTGCTTCCGTTCGGGCGCGATGGAGCGATCGACTTCGATGCCTTCTCCCACCTCGTGGAGCGGACCTGGGTTTCCGGATTGACGCCCGCGGTCAACATGGACACCGGCTATGCCAATCTCCTGAGTTCCTCCCAGCGCCGGGAGATCCTGGGGTTGGTGGGAAGTCTCGCTCGCGGGCGACGGTTCGTGGCGGGAGCCTTCATCGAGGGGGAAGACGGTGATGCCTCCCGTCTCTACCGTCGCGAATGCTCGGCGATCGCCTGCTCGGGCGGGATCCCCATCCTGTTTCCCTGCTCATCGACCCGCCCCCTCACCGGAGCCCAGTTGGTCGATCTGTTTCGGTCGGTGGCGACCGAGTGTGACGAGTTCCTGGGCTTTGAACTGGGGGAGATGTTCGTCCCATTCGGACGCATCTGGGACATCGAGACCTACCGGGCCCTCCTTTCGATCCCCCAACTGACGGGAGCCAAGCACAGTTCCCTCTCGCGCGAACGGGAGTGGGACCGACTGGCCGTTCGGGATCAGGAACGCCCGGATTTCAGGGTTTACACCGGGAATGACCTGGCGATCGACCTGGTCATGTGGGGCAGCGATTACCTTCTCGGGCTCTCCACCTTCCACGTCGACGCCTTCGGGGTACGGGATCGGCTCTGGGTCGGGGACGACGGACGGTTCTACGAGTTGAATGACTGGCTCCAGTACCTGGGAATGCTCGCCTTCCGGGCACCGGTACCCGCCTACAAGCATTCCTGCGCCCAGTTCCTGTACCTGCGGGGTCTGATCGCCTCCCCGGATCCGCACCCGGGAAATCCCCGGAGACCGGACAGCGATCTGGCACTTCTGGAACCGATCCTGAGAAGACTGGACGAGCTGGTGGCGCAGGCGCGTCATCGGCCGCCCGAAAATGCCGGGCGAGTTTGTTGAACCCGTGCCCTTCATGCAACGAGCTGTCTATGGAGGCGTGAATCAGGCCGTGGCCGCGCTGATTCCCTCGGGAGCAACACGGGTGCTGGATCTGGGATGTGGCGACGGATCCTTCGGGAAATGGCTGAAATCAAATGGGGTGTCATCGGTGACCGGGGTGACCGTGCAGGGAACGGAGGCGGAACTTGCCCGGCGGGTTCTCGATGAGGTCATCGAGGCGGATCTCGACCGATGGGAGCCAGCCGAGGAACAGGTGTTCGACGGGATCGTTGCAAGCCATGTGCTGGAGCATCTGTCCGAACCGGACCGGTTGCTGCGCGTCCTGCAGGCTCGGGTGAAGCCGGGCGGATGGCTGGTGGCGGCCCTGCCCAACGCACTCTTCTGGAGGCAGCGGTTGGCATTCCTGGCGGGAAATTTTCGCTATACCCAGGGTGGCATCATGGATTCCACCCATCTGCGATTCTTCGACTGGACGACCGCCCACGCGTTGCTGACCGGGAACGGCTGGCAGCCAGAGTGCGCCGTGGCTGATGGCAGCCTTCCCGGGAGCCGATGGACCGGCCCGCTTCGGCCGATCTTGAATCGATGGGCCTGCCGGGCATTCCCGGGGCTTTTTGGTTTCCAGTTTGTTTTCCAGGCCCGTCTTCCCACAAGATCCCCACCCGTTTCGGGTCACCAGACTTCATGAGTTCATCGCGGGTCCTTATCACTGGCGCAGCCGGATTCCTCGGCTCCCACATCGCCGACGCCTGTTTGGCGCGCGGGATGGAGGTCGTCGGAATGGACAACCTTTCGGGAGGTTTCCGCCGCAACCTGAGCCCGGCAGTGCGCCTTTTCGAGGGGGACATCCGGGACGAAGCGTTCGTGAACCGGACGTTCGCTGAGGGCGGTCCATTTGATTACCTCTACCATTTTGCCGCTTACGCCGCAGAAGGACTGTCCCACCACGTCCGCTGCTTCAATTACGAGACCAACCTTGTTGGCTCTGCTCGACTGATCAACGCCGCCATCCGGGGTCAGGTTCGCCACTTCGTCTTCGCCAGCTCCATCGCGGTCTATGGAGCCGGACAGCTGCCGCTGACCGAGCGGACCGTGCCCAGGCCCGAAGATCCCTATGGAGTGGCCAAGCACGCCGTTGAACTCGACCTGGCGGCAGCCGCCCAGATCTTTGGATTGCGCCACACCATCTTCCGTCCCCACAACGTTTACGGCGAACGCCAGCACTACGGGGACCGATACCGCAACGTGGTGGGGATCTTCCTCAACCAGTGTCTCCGGGACGAACCAATGACCATCCTCGGGGACGGGCTCCAGACACGTGCGTTCACCTACATCGGGGACATTGCCGAGGCCATCGCCCGAGCTCCGTTGGTCCCCGACGCCGTGAACCAGGTCTTCAACATTGGCGAGGACTCACCGACGCGGATCCTTGACCTGGCGCAGGAGATCGCCGAGGCCGTGGGCATCGAACCCCGGATCCGCCACTTTCCCGCGCGCCCCGAGGTGGTTCATGCCGTCGCGGATCATTCCCGGCTGCGGTCGATCTTTGGAGACCTGCCATCCACTCCCCTGCGGCAGGGAATTCGCCGGATGGTTGATTGGGCCCGGGTCCTGGGTCCCATTGAACCTTCGCGCTTCGGAAGCCTCGAACTGCCGAAGAATCTCCCCAGCATCTGGGAGTAGCTGCCGATGATCTCGATCATCATCTCGAATTTCAACGGGCTGCGATTCCTTCCCCGCCTGCTGTCCTCCCTGCGCGGGCAAAGGGCAGTCGAGACCGAGATCATCGTGGTGGATCGCCTGAGCCAGGATGGATCGGTCGAATACCTCGCCGCTCAGACGGGCATCCGGGTGCTTTCCGAGACCCCCGAGACCGGTCTGGTCTCCGGCTATGCGACCGGTGCCGCCGTCGCATCCGGTGAACTGCTCTTTTTCTGCAATGAAGACATGTGGTTCGACCCGGACTGCCTGCAGCGCCTCGCGGCGGTCATTGACCTTCCGGCGCGCATCGGGGCTGCTGACGGATGGCACTGGACCTATGACGGACGCGAGTGGATTCACGGAGCGACCCGGTTTCGCGAGGTGTTCTGGCAATTCAACTCACCCCATCCCCAGCGGGAGGCGGATTTCTTCACGGACCTGCCGGCGGGCTCGGAGACTCCCTTTGCCTGTGCCGGTGCCTTCCTGATCCACCGGGAGGTTTACCGGGAGGTGGGTGGATGGGATCCATCCTTTTTCCTGGATCACGAAGACGTCGATCTCTTCCTCCGGGCCTGGCAGCGGGGATGGCGTTGCGTGATGGCGCCCGAGGCGCGGATCTACCATGCGGTGAGCGCCGCGAATGTCCACATCCTCGCCTCGACTGGACGCCCGGCAGCCCATCGCCGCTACATCGGGCAGCGGGCCAACGTGAGCATCCTGGCGGTGAAGTATTTCAGCTGGCCCTGGTTCCTCGCCGCGTTGGTCCAATGGCCCTTGGGCATCCTGAACAACATCCGCGCCGGTCACTGGACCTATCTCAAGGACGATTACGCGGTCCCTCGCGACATCCTGCGGCGATTGCCTGCTGCCTGGGCGTTCCGGAAAGCCAACGCACCCTTCAACACGCGCTTTCCGGGCGAAGCCTTCTTCACGGATCCGCGCTTCAGGGCTGCCGCCGGGCCGACCCATTCCTGATCCTGAACGTTGCCGCGAGGAACGGCCGCCCTGCCAGCGGACCCATCCCCTGGTATTCGGGCTCAGTCCTCGGCCCGTTCCCCGGTGGGCGCCATCTTGACGATTCTCGGATCGAATCGCCCGAGAACCTCGACCAACTCCCTCTGTGCTGCCATCACCTGCTCGATGTCCTTGTAGACTCCGGGTGCCTCGTCCAATCCAGCCGAAATGAGGTGGACTCCCCGCTCCCGCAGCAGTCGGTTCACCTTGTCCCATTCAAACGAGGCCTGCGCCTGTTTCCGGCTCATGATGCGTCCCGCCCCATGCGAGGCGGATCGCAGTGAGTCCTCATTCCCGAGGCCCCGCACCAGATACCCAGGAGCCGCCATGGATCCCGGGATGATGCCCAGAACACCCCTTCCGGCAGGGGTCGCGCCCTTTCGATGCACCACCACCTCCCGCTCGACCCCGTCGATCAGATGATGCTCGCGCCAGGCAAAATTGTGATGGTTCTCGACGTCGAGCAGGACTTCGAGGCCCAGGTGCCCCGCGATGTGGCGGTGGATCAACTCATGGTTCGCGGCAGCGTACCGTCCCATCAATTCCATGGCCGCCCAGTATTCCTGTCCGTCGGCGTCCGCGAGGTTGAGCCAGGCCAGGTGACGGAGCTCCCGCGGCAACTCCGGATGCCGATCCAGAGCGATGGCGCTGTAGTGTTCGCAGACCGTCGAACCGGTCCCCCGACTGCCACTGTGACTCAGCAACGCGACATACTCGCCCGCCGGCAGACCCAGGATGGCTTCCCGAGCCTGGAAGGTGCCGAACTCGACGAAGTGATTCCCGGAACCGCTGGTGCCCAATTGCGAATGAGCCCGCGCCCGGTTTGCCAAGGTGA
>CAMCFL010000064.1 GCA_945873715.1 Akkermansia muciniphila | reverse complement strand
ACCGGCAATTACTCGGCCTACCTGACCGAGCGGGAGTCGCGGTACGACTCGCAGTTGGCGGCCTACAAGAACCAGCAGAAGGAGATCGCGTCCCTGCAGGAGTTCGCTGATCGCTTTCGTCAGGTCACCTCCAAGGCGTCGCAAGCCATGGCCAAGCTCAAGCAGATCGAGCGGATGGAGTTGATCGAGAAACCGACGCCGCCCAAGAAGCCCTTCCGTTTCCAGATCCCGCCTCCGCCGCGCGGTGGGCAACGCGCCATCAGCCTTGAGGGGATCCACATGGCCTACGGGTCCCTCCAGGTCTATTCCGGGTTGGATCTGACCATTGAGCGTGGCGAACGCACCGTGCTGGTCGGACCCAACGGCGCCGGCAAATCCACCCTGATGAAGATCATGGCCGGCGTGCTGGAATTCCAGAAGGGCGAACGCAAGCTCGGTCACAACGCCAAGCTCGGGTACTTCAGTCAGCACCGTGCCGACTCGCTCGATCCCGAGCGCACCGTGCTCGAAGAGGTGCTCGCCAGCGGTCCCAACCTCCGCGAGGACGAGGCCCGCGCCATCCTCGGGAGCTTCATGTTCCGCAAGGAAGAGATCTACAAGAAGACCGAGGTCCTCAGCGGTGGCGAAAAAAGCCGGCTCAACCTGATCAAGTTCCTCGTCGATCCGCCCAACCTCCTGCTGATGGACGAGCCCACCACCCATCTCGACATCACCACGGTCGAGTCGCTCACGATGGCGCTTGAACGGTACGAGGGCACCCTGGTGTTCATCTCCCACGACGTGCATTTCATCAAGAAACTCGCCAATCGGGTGCTCCACGTCCGCGGTGGCATGGCCACCTCCTACCCGGGCGGATACGACTACTTCCTCGACAAGACCGGTGCCGCCGGCGACGCCCGCGCGGCCTTGACCGCTGGGTAGGCTTCACCGCGACGAACGCAGGTCGGGGGCAGGTTGAAACCACCACGAAGCGACGGACACCACGTGTTACAGGAACGGACGTGGTGTCCATTGCGCCGTGGTGGTTCCACTTCCGCGTCCAAATGCCTCCCCAAGCGGGGGTGCCCGGCGGCCCGCCGGTACTGGTTTCACCGCGACGAACACAGGTCCGGGGCAGGTTGAAACCACCACGAAGCGACGGACACCACGTGTTGCAGGAACGGACGTGGTGTTCGTTGCGCCGTGGTGGTTCAAGCGCCCCGGGTACCCCAAACCCAGATACCCGATTCCCACGCTTGCGGATACCGGTTGCCTCGGAGAGAAACCCGCCCCCCCGCAACACGGGGTTCCCATTTTCTGATGAAGACCAAAGGCATGAATGACGCGCAGTTCCTCGCGCTTCTCGAAAAGGTGCTCCCCAAGGCCACGCCCGATCCGCGGTTGGCCTCGGCCATCTACGACCGGGTCGCGCAGGAGGTGCGCCTGATCAACAACCTGAAATCGTTCGAGAAGTTCTGTACCGAAGGTTCCCTTCCCGACCTCGAACCCGCCACCGTCGAGGGCTTTCGCGATCAGATCGCCTCCAATTTCGCCAACGCCCAGGTGTCGGTGGAGCCGACCGAGAAGGGTGATTCGGTCGCCGTGGAGATCGTCCTGCCCGACCGGACCATCTCCAACAAGCTCAAGGTCATTCCCCCGGGTGCCGAGGAGGCGGAAGAAGTGAAGGCCAAGTTCGTCCCGTTCCCGGTCGCGCTGCCCGAGGATCCCGGTCTGTTCTGGATTCTGGCCCGACGCGAGAATGTCGGGCCCGATGAAGCCGGCATCTTCCTGTCGAACGTGGAGCAGGAGTACTGGGAATCGAAGGCGGGACAGAAGGCGCAGAAGGATCGGGTGGAGAAGTCGTTCGCCGAGTTCATGCAGCGGGTGCCGGCCGCGGCCCTGGCCGATCGCGGCCTGAAGCGGCACTACAAGGATCCGGAGCCCAGCAAGATCCTGCACCGGGGTCCGGTGAAGGCAGCGGAAGCCACCGCGGAATCGTAGGATTCGCCGGTAATCGGGGCGGGCGGGGAAAGCTGCGGCACTTCCCCCATCCCAAAAGGAATGGTCGCGGAGAAGCGGCGAAGCGGAGGAAGGCAGGTTTCGGATTTCCCCCGATCAGCCGAATCAACCCTTCGCAGTCCGGCCGCACCGGATCGGTTGCCTGCGGCCCGATCATGGTAGGGTTTGACAGCATACCCATTGATCTTTGAAAGGAGGCCTAATGCTCTCCCGAGGGTGCCTCCCGAGTTCTTAGGTAGGGCCTACGGGAGACAGATTCTGAGCTTTATGGCCGCTGACAATTCTTGGATGGGGACACGACCGGAGACCCGAGGTTTGGATACGCCGATGAAACGGCGTGTGACGAACGCCACCAAATCCGGCTGCCAATCGCTTCAAGCCGTCTGGCAGCTCCTTGCCGTGTGGGCTCTCGTTTGCCTGACCAACTCGGCCAGCGCCGTGTCGGTGGTACAGCAGTTCTTCGTTCCCATGCCGGAGGAACAGATCCGGCAGAACTTCCTGGTCGTCGCACCGAACACGCTGACCGAGTTCAATTCCGTCATCTCGATGGTTGTCCCGGTAACCGGAACCACGATCGTGTTCGACCATTGGGAAGATGGCTACGAAGTGGACATCGAAAACCCTTCGCAGGCCACCACCGGGGTCTGGGGCGACGGCAACAACGCCAACGGAGTTCCTCCCGGGTTCGTCAATGATCCCGTCGGGTTCACCTCCGGTGCGGTGTTGGCCCTTCGCAACATCGTCCCACTCCCCCGGACCAGCACGATCCTCCATGACGGACGTGACCGCGTGGGCTCCTCCCAGGCGATCGTCATGACCCGTGCGGCGTGGGCCACGGTTCCAGGTCCGCTGCTGGCGGATGCCGTCTCGGTTCCCTCAACCGCCGACTACGGAACCAGCTTTGTCATTCCGCTCGGGCAGGACGTGATCTTCCCGGCACCATTGACTGCTTCGATGTTCGAGGATTGCGCCTTGTTCGTGATGGCGGCCGAGAACAATACCTTGGTCCAGATCGATGCCGACGCCAATGGCTCAGCCGAGATCAGCGTCACGATCAACCGTGGTCAGTCCTACCTGGCCAACGGGACGGTGAACAAGAGCGCCACGGTGACCGCCAGCAAGCCCGTGCAGGTCCAGTTGATCACCGGCGACATCGGTGCCAATTACGAGAGTCGCTGGTTCAACATCCCGCCCTCGGTCGCCTGGTCGAGCGACTACTATTCCCCCGTGGGCACCGCAGCTGATGGCGACCAGACCTGCGTCTGGCTTTACAATCCGAACACGGTCAGCGCCATCACGATCAATTACCTGACCAAGGTCGGCAGCGGTTCCTTCAGTGTCCCGGCCAAGGCCGCCTACCAGTTCCTGATGCCGCAGAATTCGGGAGCCCGGTTTATCAGTACCGGCAGTGCGCCCTTCTTTGCCATGGGCACCGTGGGTGCCAATCCAACCGCGAACAATGTTCATGACTGGGGATTCAACCTCGTTCCCTCGACCGACCTGACCACCGAGTTGGTGGTCGGCTGGGGGCCCGGCAGCCGTGACCTGACCCAGAACGGCAATCCCGCCTGGATCACGGCCGTGGGCCCAACGACCCTGTACGTGGACTACAATGGCGATCGGGCCGGCCCGCTCACCGACCCGAAACCGGCCTATCCGAACAACAACTTCCTGGACGATGTCGTCGATGTCTCGAACTACGTCCTGGTCGGCAACCGGATCTGGAACGACAACGGCTTGGGTGGCGGTGTGGCGAACGATGGCCTCCGCAATGGAACCGAACCCGGCATCGATGGCGTGACGGTCGAGGTGTACGCTGCGGACGGCCTCGGGTACCCGACCGCTCCGATGCTGTCGAGTGACGTCACTGCCGAGGGAGGTTACTACTCCTTCTTCCTGCCGCCGGGTGACTATGTGATTCGTGTTCCCCCGAGCAATTTTGGTTCTGGGCAACCGCTGGTGGGTCTTTTCAGCAGCGGCACAAGCAATGCCACCCGCAACGGCGCGGACCCGGATGCCTTCCCAGCGGACATCGATGACAATGGCTATAACTCGATCGTCCCCACTTCGACCGGCGTCATGACGGCTGCTTTCACCCTGACCTCCAGTGGTGAACCAACCGGTGAGGGCGACCTCGGGCCGGGCGACAACGGGGTCGCCGACAACCGGGCCAACCTGACGGTGGATCTCGGTTTCGCGTCCGTGGCGCCGACGGCGATCAAACTGGCCTATGTGAAGGGATGGTGGGAGGCCGACGAGGTGACGGTGGAATGGGAGACCATCAGCGAGGTGAACACGCTGGGCTTTGAGCTCTATCGGTTGGAGTCGGAGGGTCCGGTCCTCGTCAATCCGGAGTTGGTCCCCGCGCGTAACGTGGATCTCGGCGGCGTCTATCGCGTCCGTGAAACCATGAGCCGCCCCCGTGGGATGGTTCGATACCTCCTGGTCGAGTTGGAGACCACCGGTCGAAGCCTTGAGTACGGCCCGTTCGAGATCGCAGTGGCACCGCCTGCCCAGGTGATGTCGGTCCGGATGGTGAAGGGTGGGCTCGAGCTCCGGTTTACCGGGGAACCGGAGGTCGAGTATCTCATTGAGACCACGGATGACCTGACCTTGGGACGTTGGACGGAATCCGGGAGTTCCCGATCCGATCCGGCGGGAGTGATCCAGTTCCTGCAGTCGGTTGCCGGCTCGGAGCCGGCCCGATTCTTCCGTGCGCTGCGTCGATGAACCTCCACCCAAAACTGATATCACAATGAAAAGTTACTTGCGGAACGGGATGGTGGTGGCGGCTGCCCTGGCGGTTTCGGCGGGCGCCGAGGCGGCGACGGTGGTGCAGACCTTCACCGAGACGTTCAGTCTGACGGCCACCCCGACGGGAGCATTGCCGCAGATCAATACGTCCTGGAATGTGCCCCAGTACAATGGCTTCGGTGGGCTGACCTCGCTCACCGGGGTGAGTTACGACCTGAGCACCCAGATCCTCTATCGAGGGGTGGTGGTTGCGATCGGGACGGGCGCGAGCACAGCGTTCAACCTGCAGGTTCGAAGTGATTTCTACTTCGACCTGCCTACGTCGACGGCCGACGTGACCGCTCTGGATCCCACGATCTTATTGAATCCGACCAGTGGGCTGTCTGGAGTGCAGTTCAATGTGCCGGGCACGCCCAGCATCGATTCCATCGCGGCGTCTGCTCCCAACAGCGCCACCCGGATTGCAACGGATCTGGCGACCTATGTCGGGAGCGGGGCGGTGGCGGTGCCCGTCACCGGTTCGCTGCTCACCTCAGCGCTGGGCGGCTATCACAACAACAGTTCTGACGGTCCGCTCACGCCGTTTGTCTTCGTGGATCATGCCAAGATCTTCCCGATGTTCGGCATGCAGGAGTTCAGTTTGGTGGCGACCATGGTGGTGACTTATACGGTTCCGGAACCCGGCACGTGGGGTGCCGCGGGAGCATTGGCCCTGCTGGCGGGTGCCAAGCTGATCTCCCGTCTCCGCGCCAAGCGGCTCCGAGCGGAAGCCCTCAAGGGCATGGGGATCCAGCTCCAGCAGGTGTGACGGCGGCGACTTTGAGCGAGGACGGGTGCGAAGACGCCTTTCTGCGCTGAACTGGGTTGCGTTGTCTCTGCGGCGCAACCAGCAAGCTTTTGAGTGTGTTTCATGATCCAACCCCCGTACCCGCCCCCGGCGAGCGTCTCCCGTACCCGACCTGCACCGCGGATTGCGGCGCTGCTGCTGGGCTGGGTGATTGGATGGGCCTCCCTTTCCCTGTCTGCGGCGGTTGCAGCGACCTCAGCATCCCGTTGTGACCTCATCGGACCCTTGGAGTCGGGTTGGGAGGAGGGAGCCCGAGTCCTGAAATGGTCCACCTCGCGGGAGTTGGGGGTGGTGGGCTTCGACCTCTTGAAGCGGGAGCGGACGCTGGATCTGTGGACGAGTGTGAACCGCGCCTTGATCGCCGCCTCGAACAACCCGGCCGGAGCATCGTACTCGCTGCCTCTCGCGACGGACTCCGCCCCGGCCTCAACCGAGTGGAAGGTGCGGGTCTGGACGGAGGACGCCCAGTTCGTCGATCATGCCACGGACATCGTGCCGTTCCGGGCAACCGATGCCAGTTCTACCAGGACCCGCGAGGTGATCCCCGTGCCGCGGGTCGATGAGCCAGGGGAGGCGCGTCCAGGCCTGATGCGTCCACCCCTGGTCGGCCCGCTGAGCCGGGTGCATTCGGTCGATGTGTTTACCCGCAGTGCGGGGGTGCATTTCCTGCGCTTCGCCGAGCTCGCCGCTGCCTTTCAAGTCCCGGTCGAGGAACTCGTGTGGTGGGCGGATCGGGGACAGTTGTCGCTGCGGCAACAGGGGGTGCGAGTACCCAGTTGGGGAGATGGCACGAGTGGAGGGCTGTATTTCCATGCGCCTCGGATGGAGTCGCTCTTCTTCGCCGGCAACGTGACGCAGGTGTCGTTCGACCAGGTCCCCCTGCGGATGACTGTGGAAGTCATTCCTGCGGGGTTGGCGATGGGCAGCCAAGTGGGCCAGGGCGTGGTGACGCAGGAACGGAATCTTCAATCGGTGCCAACCCTTCCCGGGGCAGCCGAGGACGATTTCTGGGTCTGGGACAGTTTCCTGGGTGGGCATCCGAGTTTCGGAGCCCGTTCCTATCCGTTCGACCTGCCCGCACTGGTCTCCACGGGAGGGTCGGCCCGTGTGGAAGTCGAGATCAGTTCGGTGAGCGACGTGAAATCCACTTTCAGCGTGCTGCTGAACGGCCGCGAATTGGGTCAACGAACCTGGTCGGGACGGGTGCGGCAAATCCTGCGTTTCGATGCCGACCCGGCGTGGCTGCAGGCGACGAGCAATACGCTGCGGATCGTCAGCAGTGGCGATCGGGTCAGCCTGGGATATCTCGATCGGTTTGGGTTGGACTATCCGCGGCGGCTGGAAGTCGGCAGCGGATCGCTGCGGTTCTCGGCGATGGATTCCCAGGTCCTGGAAGTCACCGGGCCGGCAGGTTCGACGGTGGAGGTCTGGGAGGTGACGAATCCCTCGCGACCCGTGCGGTTGGAGCGGACGGATGTGTCCGTCGGTGCGGATACGTTCCGTTTCCAGGGCTTCCCCTCCCGTGAATATGTGGCCTTCCTGCGTGGGGCTGCGATTCCGGTGGAGCGACTCCAGGCATTCGGACCGGACACCCTGCGAGCGGCCGGGAACCGCGCTGAATATCTGGTGATTGCGCCCGATTCGCTGGTGACCGCGGCGGCGGCGCTGGCAGCGCGTCGGACGGCGCAGGGACTGGTGTCGCAGGTGATCCCGCTGAGCGAGATCCACCATGCGTTTGGCTTTGGGGTTCCGACGCCCACGGCGATGGCCCGCTTTGTCGCTCATGCCCACAAGACGTGGGCCGTTCCGCCGCGCTATCTGGCCATTGTCGGGGATGGAACCTACGACTACCGGGGATATCTGGGGCAAAGCGACAACCTCGTCCCGCCGCTGGTGATCTCGACCTTGTTTGGTCGGGTGGTGACGGATCAGAGCTTCGGAGATACGGACGGCGACGGCCGTCCCGAGGTGGCGGTCGGCCGACTGCCCGTTCACAACGAGGCGGAGTTGGCCCGGTTGATCGGACAGATGGATGATTTCGAATCCCGGTGGGTCGCCTCACCCCGGGCGCTGGTGCTCGCCGATCGCCCCGACGAAGCCGGGGAATTCATCCGGAATGCCCGGGGACTGGTGGCCTTGCTGGAAGAGGGTTTCCAGGTGGAGACGATCCTCAACGACGCCCTGGAGACCCCCGTGGTCCGCGATCGGCTCTTCCAGCAGTTGGCGTCGGGTGTGCAGCTGTTCAACTACGTGGGACATGGTGGACGGGACCGCCTCGGCACCGCTTACCTGACCATTTCAGATGTGGCGACGTTGGACTTCGGCTCGCAGCAGCCATTGGTCGTGGCGATGACCTGTGCGGCAGGGCAGTTCGGCCTGCCGGGAACTTCCTGCCTGGGAGAGGCGCTGCTGCTCAAGTCCGGTCGGGCACCCATCGCCGTGTGGTCGCCCAGTGGATTTTCCATCGATCTCCAGGCGCATCCGCTCAACCGGCTGCTGGTCGAAGAACTGGCCCGCCAACCTTTTGGCACCCGCCTTGGCGATACCCTTCGGCGGGTCGTCACGGCTTTCCGTGATCAAGGGGGCGATGAAGTAAGCCCGGGCCTCTACTCCCTTCTGGGGGATCCAGCGGTCCCTCTCCAGTTCGGGTTGCGCCCCGCAACCGTCACCCTCCGGTGGGTCGGTGATCAGGTGGAACTCCAACTCCGTGGCACCCCCGGCGCGGTCTATCAGCTGACCGCATCCGATCGTCTGGACGGCCAGGACTGGATGGTCGTAGGGGAGTTGACCGCCGATGCAATGGGTGATGCCAGGTTCCCGGTAGTCCCATCGGCGGAAGTCGGGCAGCGGTTCCTTCGCGCAGAATCCCGCCGATGAAACCCTTTCAGAAGAGCGGCCACGATGACGCTCCCGTTCACGCCGGTCAGATATTGGGCGAGGACCTGCATCCCCACCGCCGGGGCGACAAGCGCTTCCTGCTATGGTTCCTGGTGGTGTTGGTAGGTGGGGTGATGGCCTGGGTGGCCTCGGGTCCGGCGTATCGGCAGATCAAGACGCGCCGGGCACAGCGGATGTCCGGGGGGATCATGGCGGAGATCAACGCCGGTGCGGGGACCAATGTGCTGCAGCAGGTACGCCTCATCCTGAGCCTGGCGCCCAACGACGAGCAGGTCCTCCGGACGGCGGCGCGGTATTGCACCACGAACCGGCAGCCGGAAGCATTCACCTACTGGGAGATGCTGTTGGCTCTCGTGCCAGGCACGCGGGAGGATCATCTGGCCTTTGCCCAGGTCGCGGCGGATGCCGGCCGATATGAAGTTGCCACCCGGGAGTTGTCGGGCCTTCTGAATCGCCCCGGCGGCGATGTGGAGGCCGCGCGGGTGGCGCTGCGTTTGGCGATGAAACGGGGTGCCTGGGAGTTGGCGGCCCGGACTGCGGAGCATGTCCTGCAACTGGCTCCCGATGATCGGCAGGCGGAGTTGTGGCGGGATATCGCCCTCATCCGCACCCGACAGCCAGCGGCCATCGCCGTCGCCAGAAACAGCCTTCTGACGCTCCTCTTTCAATCGGGGGAAGCTTGGCGGGAGGGAGTCGATGTGCTGCTCGAATGTCCGGACTTATCGCGGGACGATCTGGGGCTGATCCGGTGGCGTCTGGCAGAACTCGATTCGGAGGCGATCGCCGATCAACTGCGGTTTTTCTCCGTTGAATGGCGGATCAGCCCGGAGCGGCATGGACCGATCCTGGACCACGTGAAGATGCTGGCCGCCTCGGCACGATCGGGACCCGACGTGGAACTCACCGGGCGTTGGCTTCTGGTGCACGGAGCGGCCGACGTGGCCCTCGAGCTTTTCCCGCGCGCTCAGACCCAGGGGGACCGGGTCCGGATGCAGATCCACGTGCTCGCCCTGGCCCGGTTGGGACGTTGGGATGAGGTGACGGCGGTGACTTCCGACACCGGCTCCGGGCTGGATGCCCACGTGGCCACGGTGCTGTCAGTGGCGGCGGCCTGCCAGAAGCCGAACGGGACCGACCAGACGGTGGTGCGTGCCTTGCTGGCGGATCGCAACCTTCGGGGACCCGAGTTGGTGGAGGCGGTGCAGATTGCCGAGGAGAACGGACTCAACGAGGCCGCGATCCTCCTGCTGGAGTACCTTCTCGATCTCCCCGCGCTCATGCCCGAGGTCGCCAATCGGATTCTGATGCTGTCTGGCCGGGTGGAACATCTCACGCTTCGCCGCCGGGCCCTGGACCGTCTGGTGAGCGCGTTTCCGAACGATCCCCTCGCCCTCCCGCAGTTGGGCTACGTCGAGGCGGTGTTGCCGGGTGGCAACCTGCGGATCATTGATCGGGTGGAGAAACTTCCGGGGAGCGCGACCAATCAGTTCGCCCAGTTGGTCTGCGCCCTGGGCGAGGTCCGGCGGGGCAAGGGCGAGGCGGCATTGACCCGGTTGGCGGTCTTGTCGCCACCGGGAGATGCGATGGATTACCGGCTGCACCTGGCTTATGCCGCGGCCTACGGCGTGGCGGGGGCTGCCACCGAGGCCCGTCGTCATGCAGCCCTGGCCGACCAGGCCCCGCTGCAGATCGAGGAGCGTGCCCTGATCCGCCGCTGGCTGCCGCTGACAAATCGGTGAGGGGCTGTTCGAGGCGGCTTTCACCACGACGGACGCAGGTCCAGGGCAGGGTGGAACAACCACGAAGCGACGGGCGCCACGTCATGCAAGGCCGGCCGTGGTGCTCGTTGTGCCGTGGTTGTTTCAACCGTGCGTGCCAACGCCTCCCCAGGCGGGGGTGCCCGCCGGCTCGCCGGTACTGGTTTCACCACGACGGACGCAGGTCCAG